>CAZNRQ010000063.1:2592-10902 GCA_964574845.1 uncultured Bacteroidales bacterium | reverse complement strand
TATTAGATGTGGACGAAATAATAGTAGTCCATGTTGAACCCGCATTGATTGAATATTCGAGTTTTACATTGGCTGTAAACAGTGTACTATTCCACGTGATATTATGAGAATTGAGCGAACGCCATTGCTCACCTCCATTTGGGGATGTCAGAAAATTGTTTGGCATCACGATCGAAAAGACAGCATTGCTTACATCCATATTGGAAGGATAGCCATTATTAGTTATTCTTATCAATGCCTGTGTGGTCAATGTGTTGGGAACATTCCAAATATAATTTCCATTATTAGAAGCTCCGGTAACTATTGTATTCCAAATAGCTCCATTATCTGTTGAATACTCCAGATTAACTGCACCAAAAATATTTGTTGTATTCCAAGTGATAACGTAAGTATTATTCACATACAGTGTTTCTCCCCCATTGGGCGAAATGAGAATTGGAGTGGCGGCTGTGATGGTGTTGGCAGCATTGCTGATATCTTTCCGGCAATTGTTATTATAATCGCGTACCTTGATATACACATTGGTGCTGGGATTGTTGGCCACATTCCATAAATAGGATGTGGCGGTAATATTGCTGGCAATCACACTATAGTTGCCATTTACGCCGGTGGTGCTGTAGAGTACATCAAAGAAACCGCTTGTGCCGCTGGCCGTCCATGTGATATTGTAATTGGTGAGGGCATTCATATTGACACCACCGTTGGGTGTAAGCACAGTAATGGTTCCTGAAGGATCAACAGTGGGAGATGCTATATCAGTTGAATCAGTCCAAAAGACTCCGCCTCCGCTGCCATAAGTGTTCCAACGGCTAATGATCTTAATCTTGACATTTCCGGGGGTAACATCGGGAACGGTCCAGGCGTAGCTGTATGCATAAACCGATTGTGAATTGTAAACCGTGGTTATATACTGGTCGGCACCACCGTTGACATTGTAGTATAACTCGTAGGAATTGCGATAGCTGGTTGGTGAATCAGCACTATTATAGTTGCTGAAATAAGTGGTGCGACTCCATTGAATGTTCACCGTGGAGCATCCTGTGAGGGTATTGCCTGTATTGGGATAATCAACCGTTACAGGGGCGAATATGGTGAAAACGGCATTGGAGGTATCGATGATGTTCGCAGGCCATGTGGTGTTGGTAATTTTTATGAGGGCCTGGGTGGTCGTGAGCATCTGCGGAACCGTCCAGGCATAAGTGCCGGTGTTGCTGGTGGATGATATGATAGTATTCCAGGTAGAACCATGGTCAGTGGAATATTCGAGTTTTACGGGCGATACAAATACAGTGGCATCCCAGGTGATGTTGTGGGTGTTCAATGAACGCCATTGCTCGCCTCCGTTGGGAGAGATGAGGAAATTGGTGGGCCATTTGATGGTGAAAGCGGCATTGCTGATATCATTCACCAAAGAGCCCGAAGCATTGCTGATCCTGACAAAACATTGGGTGGATGGCGTATTGGGTATGGTCCAGGCGTAACTACCCGTATTGGCTGTGGAAGCCGTGATTAGATTATAATTGGCGCCATTGTCGAAAGACCATTCGAGCTTCACCGGACCATAAAAGGTGGCCGTGTTCCAGGTGATGTTTCGCGAAGAATTGATGGTCCATTGCTCTCCTCCATTTGGCGCCGTGAGTATGGGCGTGGCAGGTGTTATGGTGAACACCGCATTCGAGACATCCATCTGGCAACTGGTGGATGCATCCTGCACCTTGAAAAGTGTTGTGGTGGAGGGGTTGTTGGGAACTGACCATGTATAGTTATTGGAGTTGATATTGGTGGCTACCGACAGCCAGTTGGTTCCGTTGTCGATAGAATAGAATAGGTTGAAAAAGCCCGAAGTTCCAGCCGGGGTCCATGTCACCAGATGGCTCGAAAGTCCTTGCCACGATTCACCGCCGTTGGGACTGGTAATATTGATGGGCAACTGCACAGTGAAATAATTGTCGCTTCTATCCTGCTTGGTGGTGTCGTTTTTGTCGCGAACACGCACCCAAACGGTGCTCGAATTGATCATGGGAACCGTCCAACTATACTGATTGTTGGTGATGTTGAGGTTTGAAGCTACAGACACCCATTGACCGCCGCTGTTGAGCGAATAGTCGATGTTGTAGTAATTAGAAACTCCCGACGAGGTCCATTTAATCAGGTAAGTTTGGCAACCGTAAAGTAGCTCACCACCATTGGGTTGGGTTACTGTGATAGATTGCGCAAAAAGTCCGAGGCTCATAACGAGAGCCAGCATAGTGAAGTAAAACTTTTTCATGTGTTGATATTATTGGTAAAATTGATTTGGATATTTTTCGAAAGAGGTGGTAAAAGTACAAAAATTAAGCCACGGATTACTCTACTATGTGTTAATCGTGAAATTAAAAATATGAGCAAACGTATTGAGATTGATTATGATGGCTTTAATTGAGATGGCTTGACATTAATTGCTTCATTCATTTTAAAGTAGTAGTTCATACCCTTCCAATAAGTTAATACAGACATTTACAATCAAACCATAATTTTAGTATAAATTGTTTTATCAGATTGTGTTCATTAAAAAAATAAGAAAAACCAAAATATTAGTCATCATACGGCTGCAAAAGGAAACATTTATTTACATTTACAGCTGGGAAACAACCACCCTTTACTATGAAAACCATTCAAAATACAAAATGCATATTCTCCTTGCTTCTTCTTATCATGACCCTAAGCGGAATTTATTCTTGCCAATTGAAACCCAATGACGCGCAAGCAGCCGATGATCAAACCATTCAGCAATACCTAGACAAAAATGTGCTCTCCCCTGCATTTGGGGGCAAAGTGTTCAGCTCACACAAAATATTTCTGACAGAGCCCGACAAGATATACCTATGGGCCTATATGCAGGAATATTATAAAAAGACAGACAGCATTCGATATGGCACTGGCTGGTCGGTGCCGTTGATATTGCACACAACCGGAAAACCGGGAGCACTCATTATACAAAGCCACACCGCGCCCATGGACGGCGAACGTTACAGCATGGACATAAAAAACACCTACCCTCTGCAAATACAGAATACCGTTTTTCAGTTTCCGGCGTCGACCGAACTTAAAACCATGGAGAAAACAGCACACCAAAGGGCACTTAATTATTTTCAATAAGTATAATTCAGGCAAAATGACCTAGGTTAATTTAGAGAAACACTAAGAGCTTTTCAGTTATTCCACGATACCTTGTTTTAAAACTATGTATTACTTTTGACATGTGAGTTTCTATGGAAAGACCACAACTAAATAATAAGTTCCTTTAAAGTTACCTTGAGACATGAACACTTTTATACAAAAGTATAATTATACTTCCACTGCAACCAGCCCTGAGCTGAATCTGAATTTTGTAAAGACCCTGTTCAACGACCAGAATATAAATATCTCGTCCAGTGTCTATTTCACTTTAAGGCAACCTAATTATGCTGCCTTAACCTATCTTGATCTGATCAACCTAAACAATAAAGATCTTTACGAAAATCTTTTCCTCAGTTATTCCTAATAATACACTGTATTATTTCTCCTACAAATAAATCCTTGAGAAAAGGATTGCATGCGCTCCTAATAAAATTACTCACGAATTACTCATTGTGTTTCCTCATTCAACTGATCATTTTTTACATCAGGCTTTGTATTAATGTGTGATTTAAGCAAAATGGTTAGCTGAATTGGTTTTAATTTATAGCAATTTTTATTTTCCCAGACTTTTATTCAATAATTCATTTATTTTTGCCTAAACTAAAATTTCTGATCATGAAAAAACATTACAAATTAATTGCGATTGTTTGTCTTATTAGCTCACTACTAATCTCCTTCCAGAGCCGAGGACAAGTAAGCACGTATACCTTTACCCAATCGGCAGGAACTTACACTGCACTGACCACAGGAACCGTACTTGTAACAGGGGTTTGGGATAATGCAGTTTACCCAGTCACTATTCCTTTCAACTTTTCGTTTAACGGAACAGCTTACACTTCGTTGAATGTTTCCACTAACGGTTTTATCACTTTTGGAGCCACGGCACCCGCTGCAACCAATTACACTCCTATTTCATCTACGACGGCTTACGATGGGGCTATTTCGGCAGAAACACAGAACCTATTATCCACAACAGGTGAAATCAGGTATGATACAGTTGGGATAGCACCTAACCGCGAGGTTGTTGTACAATGGAGTAATGCATACAGAACCGGACAAACCGGTGACAATATTTCTTTTCAGATCAGGCTTCACGAGACAACAAATCAAATCAATATTGTGTATGGCTCCCATGTTTTTACCACTACAGTCACAAATGCAGCTCAAGTTGGATTGAGAGGACTTGCCAATACAGATTTCAACAACCGGGCTCTTACGGCAGCGCAAGTTTGGTTAAATAATACCACAGCAGGTACTGTAAACACCAATACCTGCCGCACCCGCAATACAGCTTATCCTGCTACAGGAACCACATTTACCTGGACTCCACTTGCAGCCTGTAGCGGTATACCAACCGCAGGAACTGCCGGGCCCACTCCTCTTACAGGTTGTTCAGGAAATACGGTAAGCATGACGGTAAGTGGCTACACTACCGGGTTTAGCGGAATTGGTCTTCAATGGCAGCAATCGGCAGATGGAAGCACAGGCTGGGCCAATGTTACAGGTGGAACCGGTGCCAATGCAGCTGCCTATACTTCAGCACCTCTGACAGCCAGTATTTATTATCGTTGCCGGGTAATTTGCTCAAGCGGACCAGATACAGTTTATACTAACAATGTTCAGGTGAATGTGGGCAATATCAATACTTTCCCATGGACAGAGAACTTTGATGCCATGGCTACTATTGGCAATTCTATTGTCCCATCCTGCTGGAAAGTGGAATCGGGCAGCGGCACGCCCTGGGCATCGATGAATGCGGCCGGCGAAACATACAATGATCCTTCGACAGCCCCCAATTATATTACTTGCTATTACTCACCATATCCCTATGATAAATACCTGATCACCCCCGGATTTGAACTTGTAGCAGGTGCTTCCTATGATTTCAGTTTTAAGTATGTCGGTGATGGATATACAGGTTGGACAGCCGATGCACGCTACAATACCACACAGACTGGAACAGGTTCGACATTACTGGGAGCTGCATTTTTAAGCAGCACAACTACTGCCACTGCCACTTATACGACAGTTACAAGAACTTTTACCCCTGCCACCACAGGCACTTATTATTTCATGGTTCATGTAAATAATAATGTTACTCCTTATTATCTTGGATTTGATGATTTTTCGGTTACCCAATTAAGTGCTTGCACAGGTGTTCCCACAGCGGGAACAGCCGGACCTACTCCAATAACAGGTTGTTCAGGAAATCCTGCGGTTATGTCAGTAACAGGAAATACTACAGGAAGCGGAGTGTTTTTGCAATGGCAAGAATCTGTTGACGGAATTAGTGGATGGACCAATGTAAGTGGTGGAAGCGGAGCAAATAGTGCTTCATTCACCTCAGCCCCTCTAAGTTCGAGTGCATATTTCCGCTGCAGAGTAATATGCTCAAGCGGACCCGATACTGTTTACAGCAATAATGTGCAGGTTAATGTGGGAAATATTGCCACCTTTCCCTGGATCGAGAACTTTGATGCTATGACTACTATCGGCAATTCCATTGTCCCTTCGTGTTGGAAAATAGAATCGGCCACCGGCACTCCATGGGCATCGATGAATGCAGCAGGCATTACTTATAATGATCCTGCATCGGCACCAAATTATATTACCTGTAGCTACACTCCTTCGGCTACCGATAAATATATTATTACACCCGGACTAGATCTTACTGCCGGTGTATCATATGATTTCAGTTTTAAATATGCCGGGGACACTTATTCGGGATGGACCGCGGATGCCAGATATAATACATCACAGACCGGAACCGGATCGACCATGTTGGGTACAGCTTTTTTAAGCAGTACTACCACCACTACAGCCACCTACACTACTGTGACACGCACTTTTATTCCTACCACATCAGGCACTTACTTTTTTATGGTTCACATAAATAGTACTTCTGTACCTTATTATCTGGGACTCGACGACTTCAGTGTTGTGATAGGTTTGCCTCCCTGCACGGCTCCTACTTTAGTCACTGCAACTCCCAATTCATTCTGCGGTACAGGTGGCACATCTTTATTGAATGCTACTTCCGTGGGCAATACCATCAATTGGTTTACTTCGCCTACGGGCGGCACTTCAATTGGTTCGAGCAGCAGTGGTGCTGATTATTCGGCCGCAGTTACAGCCACTACCACCTACTATGCTGAAGCCAGCGGAACGGGTTGCAATGCTACCCGTTCAGCCGGAGTTTTGGTTACGGTAAATTCCAATCCTGCAGCTGTAACAGTTACTCCATCAGCAGCAACCATTTGTTCGGGGACCATACAACAACTGGATGCCAGTGGAGGAGCGCCTGCACCTCTCGCTATCAACGAAACTTTCCCAACAGCGACCTTGCCCGTTGGCTGGACAGCAGTTATAGGTACCGGCGATCTGATTGGCACCGTTAATTCGGCTCTGGCCGGAGGAACTGCTTATGAAGCTAAGATAACCGGAAACAGTTTTACAGCCATTACTGATATTCTGTATTACGGACCTATCAATACTACAGGTTATACCAGCCTGACACTTCAGTGGAACAATTGGGTTGACTGGTACAGTTCGACCTATCCTTTCTCTGTAGCTGTTCAAACCAGCACGGATCATGTTACCTGGCACAATACCAGTTGGGTAACCAATACCGTAACAGCTGATATTGGACCCGCCGTGCAAACCATAACCCTTAATACGGCTGATGTTGGATCATCGACATTTTATCTTGCATTTACGATGAGCGGCCAGACTTTCGGAGCCAATGCCTGGTATATTGACAATGTGAACATCAGCGGAAGTTCAACCCCCGCTCCTATTACCTGGACTCCCACAGGCACCTTGTATTCAGATGCTGCAGCTACAGTACCTTATATAGCAGGAACAGCAGCTACTACCGTTTATGCCGTGCCTACTACCAACACTACCTATTCGGCTACTGCTACTACTTCGGCCGGTTGCACCAGTGCTGGAACTGCCGTTATTACAATGACACTTGTACCAGCTCCGACCGGTGATGCAGTTCAAACATTTTGTAATACAGCTACGGTGGCCGATCTGATAGCCACTGGAACTTCTGTTCAATGGTATGATGCAGCCATTGGAGGTAATTTACTTACACCGACTACAGGACTGATTGACGGACATCATTACTATGCCAGCCAAACCATTGCAGGTTGCGAAAGCAGCAGCAGGCTGGATGTAACTTTTGCTGTAACAACAAACTTACCCGCTACTGTTTCTATAGAAGTTGATCAGAATAATGTTTGCACAGGCGCATCAGTTACCTTTACGGCTACTCCGGTCAATGGAGGAACTCCGTCGTATCAATGGTATGTGAACAGTGCTATGGCAGGTACGAATTCACCGACTTATTCTTATACTCCAGCCAATGGAGACATAGTTTATGTTGTGATGACATCCAGCATAAGTTGTGTTAGCGGAAGTCCAGCCACATCAGGTCCGATTACGATGATAGTGGGTGCTCCGCAGCCAGTAAGCGTTAATGCTGTAGTTGATATGAACACGGTTTGTGCCGGGACAGCTGTTACCTTTACTGCTACGCCTACCAATGGAGGTAGTTCGCCAACTTACCAATGGTACCTGAATAGTTTTATGGTGGGTACAAATCAACCTACTTATACCTATGTTCCTACGAATCTGGACCAGGTATCCGTTGTACTGACCTCTTCCCTATCCTGCGTTTCGGGGAACCCGGCTTTTTCGAACAGCCTGGCCATATTTGTAAATACCTGTACCGGTGTGGAAAACCAAACATCAGATCTTGGTGCTTTAAAAGTTTATCCCAATCCGGCCAATGATAAACTGTTTGTCAATTTCGAAGATATCAGCGAAACACCTGTATTAATTAAAATGTTTAATGCCGTTGGACAGTTGATTTTCGAGAGCAATACACCACTGGATGCCAATCGTTCGGGAATAGACGTCAGCCACATGAGTGCAGGCAGTTATACCTTGCAAACTATTTTTGATAATGATGTTGTTAATAAGACGGTTGTTGTAAAATAATAATTCGAAATTAGTTTGAAAAAAGCCGGATCTGTTCCGGCTTTTTTTGTTATCAGGGGGTTAATATCACATATTAAGCGTGACGCAGCGGTGGAGATGCGTGTGGCAGTGGTGGAGATGCGTGTGGCAGTGGTGGAGATGCGT
>CAZNRQ010000063.1:0-2492 GCA_964574845.1 uncultured Bacteroidales bacterium | reverse complement strand
GGCAGTGGTGGAGATGCGTGCGGCAGTGGTGGAGATGCGTGACGCAGTGGTGGAGATGCGTGACGCAGTGGTGGAGATGCGTGCGGCAGTGGTGGAGATGCGTGTGGCAGTGGTGGAGATGCGTGTGGCAGTGTATATGGGACCGATGGGACAATTAGGACTTATGGATGAAAGATTGGAAGATTGGATGGATGGAAAAATGAAGGAATGGAGATATTGTTTTGGGCGTATGCAATACGCCCCTACAAAGGAAATTGCATCAAAAATCCTCAATATTCTCTGTTTCCTTTTCTTTGCCTCTTATCCGCCATAAGGCGGATGGAAAAGCAAACAGAGAATTTATAAAGACTGGACTCTCTATTTCAGCATTGGAAATTACGATAAAAAACAGGGATAAATGACCGTTAACTTGACGAAAGCTACCGTTAACTTAATTGATGATTATTTTCTTGCATACGAGGCTGCCATTTTGTACTTTTAACAAAAAAATACCTTATTAATACATGACAAGCAAACTTTGTATAAGGAGTTATAAATGAATCTTATTTTATGAATAAAATTCCTAAAAAAACACAATATTTTTTTACCCTCATCGTTTTATTAGTAAATAACGTAAATGTTGTTTTAACTATAATAAAAAACCTCCTTTAGGAGGAAAAAAAATGAATACCGCGATAGTAAATTATTTAATCACCAACAAAGGAGGCCAGACAAAGGTAGATAAAATTATCTGAACTTATAGAAAAGGATTCCGGGAGAATCGGCACTATACGAGGGAGCACTCCGGCCGGAGGGGACTGCGAAAGTGGATGTAAAATTAACTTATTTATTAATTTTTAAATTTAGCAAGATGCGAACTAATTTTAAAAACAAAACTGATATGATAGACGTAATTTTATTACTCTGTCAGAAGTACCCTGCGATAATCGCTCTGATATCTGCTTTGGAAGCTTTCGTTACAACCTTGGAAGGTATTAGGGCTGAGATGCATAATGTGAATGAGGTTTATATCAAAATAATCACCGGTATAGCCCAGGATAAGCTTAATTCTAAAACAAAGTGTGCGAAACTGATGCTGAAATTTGCCAAAGCCATGAAATCGTATGCTACAAAAAACAACCTGCAGGAGCTAAAGAAAGAGATGACCTTTTCTATGAGCCGCCTGATGAGTAAATCTGGTCAGAACTTCTACGATCTGGCTGTTTTGATTAACAGCCGTGCGACTGCTATTTCAGCAGACCTGGTTCCCTTTGGGATAGCCGCAGCCGATTATCCTTTGCTGGTAGCTGCTTATAAGGATTTTAAAAGCAGAATACCAGAGCCCAAAGCCGCCAGAGATGCCAGAAAAACGAGTATTATTCAAATTTCAGCCCTGCTGAAGCAAGCCACTTTGCTATTGAAGGACGAAATGGACCCTTTGGTGTACGATGTGTTGCCTGAAGAACATGAGACCTTTAAGCTGGAATGGAAATCGGGTAGAAATATCATAGACCTGAAAGGCCCCAGAAGAAAGAAGAAGACTGTAGTTCCGGGTTTAGGAGTTTTGCTTGGTATTGTAACAAGTTCAGCTGATAGCAAACCTATTAAGGATGCTATGGTTGCTATAGTTGAATTGAACCTAAGCAGCAAAACCGATGATGCCGGGATTTTTCTTTTTGAGAATGTGGCAGCCGGATATTATAGTGTGAAGGTTACAGCTATGACTTTTCAGACGGTGACTAAGAAAAATGTGGCTGTGAATGGTAATGCTGAAACTAACCTTGGTATTGCTTTGGACCCGGAAGTTAGTCCGGTGTAGACGTTAACAGGGGATCAGTGATCGGCTGCTGAGAACCTGAAAACGTTGTTGTGAAAGACCTGCATGTGAGTGTGGGTCTTTTTATTTTAGATTTTTGATTTATGATTTTAGGTTTGGGGATAGGAAAAGGAGACGCTGATGCTTAATCTCCGCTCAGCACAAAATTTAAGATTTCAGATTTTTGATTTTTGATTTAAGATTTGGGAAGAGGAAAAGGAGACGCTGATACTTTAACTCCGCTCAGCACAAAATTTAATATTTCAGATTTTTGATTTAAGATTTTAGATTTGGGGATAGGAAAAGGAGACGCTGATGCTTCGACTATGCTCAGCACAAGTTTGCGCGGAAAAATATGATGTTTTATGATTAGGAGCCCTTGTGGTCTCTTTTTTTTTATTTCAGATTTTTGATTTAAGATTTTAGATTTGGGCAGAGGAAAAGGAGACGCTGATGCATAAACTCCGCTCAGCACAAAAGTTGCAAACTTCGCATAATTGGGTGCGAAGTTACAAACTTCGCACAACGGAGTTGCAAACTTCGCACAACGGGGTTACAAACTTCGCACAACGGGGTTGCAAACTTCGCATAACGGGTTGCAAACTTCGCACAGCTAGTTAATTGGATTAGGACCCCTTATGGCTTTAACTGCAAAATTCAATCTGAAAAACTGACTGCCCAGTCAACCGCTATAGCC
>CAZNRQ010000062.1:0-10920 GCA_964574845.1 uncultured Bacteroidales bacterium | reverse complement strand
GTATTCAATATTGCATGCGGAGAACGATATACATTGATAAATCTGGTGAATTTAATAAATGAGTTTTTGACAACAAATATCCAACCAATATTTGATAAGGCTCGTTTAGGTGATGTTAGCCATTCACTTGCCTCAATACAGAAAGCAAAAACGAAATTGAATTTAATAGTTGATGTTGGCTTTAAGGAGGGATTGGCAAAACTGATAAGCGCTGCACAAGATTAAAATGTTAATTTCACAATTTAAATACAGGTGCTAGATATGAATACTAATTGTAATAAAAAAGCCATAATAACCGGGGTAACAGGTCAAGACGGAGCCTATTTATCTGAATTTCTTTTAAAAAAAGGATATGAAGTTTATGGCCTAAAAAGAAGGTCATCATTGTTCAATACAGGAAGAATAGACCATTTATTTGAAAGGGACAAAAATAAGCCAACAAAGTTTTATTATTCTTATAGTGACCTTACAGATTCAACTAGCATGATTCGCATGATTCAAGAAGTTCAACCAGATGAAATATACAATCTTGCTGCTATGAGTCATGTAAAGGTCAGTTTTGATACTCCAGAATATGCCGGAAATGCTGATGGGCTAGGAACTTTGCGTATTTTAGAAGCTATTAGAATATTAGGTCTTGAAAAAAAGACCAGATTTTATCAAGCATCTACTTCAGAATTATTTGGGAAAGTTCTTGAAATCCCTCAGAGTGAAAAAACTCCATTTTATCCGAGAAGCCCCTATGCTGTTGCAAAACTCTATGCATATTGGATTACTGTAAACTATCGTGAAGCCTACAATATGTTTGCATGTAATGGTATCATGTTTAATCATGAATCTCCAGTTAGAGGTGAAACATTTGTTACAAGAAAGATTACCAGAGCTGCTGCAAATATTGCTCTGGGGTACCAAAATAGTTTGTTATTAGGAAATCTTGAAGCAAAAAGAGATTGGGGACATGCCAAGGATTATGTTGAAGCAATGTGGCTCATGTTGCAACAAGATGTTCCCGATGATTTTGTGATTGCCACTGGTATAACAACAAGTGTTCGGGAATTTTGTTTAAAAACGTTTGATTATTTTGGAATTAATTTAGTTTTTATTGGAGATGGGATAGATGAGATAGCTGTCATTGACAGTATTGATGAGAAAAATTTTGAAGAGAAAATAGGTATAAAACCTAATCATCTAAAGCCGGGAGATAAGATTATTCAGGTCGATCCATTTTATTTTCGGCCAACTGAAGTTGAATTATTAATTGGTGATGCATCAAAGGCAAAATTGCAACTTGGCTGGGAGCCTCATTATGATTTAAGTTCATTAATTTGCGAAATGATAAAAAGTGACATTCAAGTGATGAAAAAAGAAGCATATTTGAGGGCGGGAGGATTTTCAGTTTCTTTGCAAATGGAAGATGTTTTATAATAAACAGATATTGTGTAATTTAAGAAGTTGTAGTTATGTCGTATAAAAACATAGAAGTCACTGTTTCAAAAATATTGCCAGAGGTTTTGATTATTAAACCTTCAGTATTTTGGGATATACGTGGGAATATTTATTCTTCGTTTAATAAGGATTTTTATTCTGAAGTATTCCCAAAGAAGCTTGATTTCAAGCATGACAAGTTTGCTCAATCCATTCAAAACGTCCTACGTGGATTACATGGCGACAATAAAACTTGGAAACTTGTTTCTTGTGTTTGGGGGAAAATATTTGAAGTTGTAGTTGATATGAGACCTAATTCTGTTACATATAAAAAGTGGGATGCATTTGATTTGTCTTCGGATAATTATTCTCAAGTTCTTATTCCTCCCGGATATGTAAATGGATATTATGTTATGTCTGAATATGCTGTTTTCCATTACAAACTTGCTTATGACGGAGAATATATTGATGCAGATGAGCAAAGAACAATTTTATGGAATGATTCGGAAATAGGTATAGAGTGGCCATGTTCAGATCCGATTTTACAATCAAGGGATAATGTGTAACTGTATTTTTTTATAGTTTAATTTATTTGGCTATAATGATCGTTGTCTTTATTAATAATATTAACATGCTATATTTCACATTGTGTTCTTATTTTGAAGTAAGTTACAGTTAAAAAGTTTTTTTCTTATGGACAAGCAAAGCCGAGATTTAGCCATAAATGGAGGATCTCCTATTTCAAAGGAGGCGATATTAATTCATAAACCATATCTGGATGAAAATGATTTTACCGCAATTGATAAGGCGGTACGAAGTACATTTATTTCGGGCGATGGACCTGAATGTCGAAGATTTGAAAAACTTCTTGCAGAATATCTAGGTGTAAAACATGTTTTATTCGTTAATTCTGCTACAACTGCTCTTGAGTTGGCTTTTCGAGTGAAGAATTTTCCAGTTGGAGCCGAAGTGATTTGTCCTAATTTCACATATACCTCAACAGCCATTGCTGCATTGTATAATAATTTAAAGGTTGTTTTAGCCGATGTTTATCCAGATAACGGAAGTATAGATGTTAATAAGTTGGAGACTTATATTACTAGTAAAACCGTTGCTATTGCTGCTGTTGACTATGGTGGTATTCCGGCCGAAATGGATGAGATAATGTCAATAGCCCAAAAATATAATCTGTATGTGGTCCACGATACTGCTCAATCAATAGGGTCTGATTATAAAGGGAAAAAAACAGGTAATCTGGGAGATGTGTCTACTTTTAGTTTCCATGGTACAAAAAATCTTACTACTGGAGAAGGAGGAGCCTTGGTTACAAATGATGATAGTATCGCAGAGAGAGTTAAAATTTTACGTGAAAAAGGAACAGATAAATACTCATTTCTTACTGATAATAAAACAAGAGGGTACTATGAATATGTAGATATTGGAAATTCTTATGTTCAGTCTAATATAAATGGCGCAATGGGGATAACTCAACTTGAAAAATTGGATTGGATGAATGATCAGAGGAGAAGAATTGCTGAATTCTATTTGGATGATTTATCCGGAATAAAAGGACTTGATTTTTTGCGAATTACTAAAGGAGCTAAACACAATTGGCACCTTTTCGGAATATTGGTTCCTCCTTTAGAAAAGTATTGGATTTTGGATGCATTAAGAGCTGAAGGAGTTATGAGCAATGTACATTATACTCCACTTCACAGAAATTTGTATTATAAGAAATTGGCTTCTGACAAACAAATGCCAGGTTCCTTAAGTTTCTTTAATCGCTTGCTAAGATTGCCAATATATCCGTCATTAAGTGAACATGAAAAGATCCTTGTTACTTTGGCGGTAAAGAAGGTAATGAAAATGTAATATAAAATTTAAATACTGTAAACTGCTTTACACAACCAAACTATTTAATAATCAATAATTGCAAAATGAGGAGTTTTTTTTGGGCACTTGAAGATTTGGGCTGGAATATTAAATGCAGATATAATTTTTGGCTACATGGTCCATATGGGTTGGCCAAAGTCATTGAAAATATGCCTTTTCGGTTTTTGACAAAATATTTAAGGAGATATGGTGCAAGTATTGGAAATAACTGTCATATTGAAAAGGGTGTTATTCTTCATCGTCCTGATTCGAAAATACCCTTTAAAAATTTAATACTTGAGGACCATGCATTTATTGGTCATAAATCATTGATTGACCTGTCAGAAAAAGTAATTTTCGAAAAGTATTCAGGTGTTTCTGGTTTTTGTCAGGTATGGACTCATCAGACTTCTTCACTTGTACCACCTTGCCCTGAAGAAAGAGGTGAAGTAAGGTTGTGTGAACAAGCTATGGTTTATTCCGGAACAATTGTAACACCGGGTATTACCATCGGTAAGCAATCCAAAGTTGGAGCTAATTCGTTGGTAATAAAAAGTATTGGTGATTTTGCCTTTTGGGGAGGTGTTCCAGCCAAATCACTTAAATAAGGGCAGCTTGAGAGTTCTATATTTGCAAATATTATTTACAACAGAAATCAGGATTCAAAAAAAACGTTTTTGTCAATTTCAGAATGAGTGAGTCTCTTTCAAATAAGATTTTAAAAAGTTTCAAGCAGATTTTTATTGGAACTGGTATTAAAACGGTTCTATCTATTGTTTCTGGATATTTTTATGCGTTAATTTTAGGACCGGGATTATATGGCATTTGGCAAACCACTCGGATCATTGTCGGTTATGCATCATTTATTAATTTAGGAATGCCATTTTATGTACAGAGAGAATATCCGGCATTTATAAAAGAAGCAAAAATTGATGAGGCGAATAATATTGCCCATCAGGTTATTAGCTTTAGTTTTATTTCTTTTCCAGTTATAGCATTAATTCTGATTGGGGTAGGATTATACTTTCCCAATGATTTTGAGTTTAGCAAATCAATGGTTGCAATTGCGATTTGGTTTGTATTAACTATTCCTGCTGGTATTGGCACAATAATAAATAAAGCTACAAATGATTATAAGACGGTTGGAATAGGAGAATCTTTATTTGGGATTGGAAGTATATTATTAGTTCCTTTTATGTATTACTATGGTTTCAACGCATTATTGGTTGGCTTTCTTGCTACGACTGTGGCTCAATCTTGGTATTATTATAAGCACCGACCTGTAAAATATAAATGGTATTGGAATACTGGATTATTAAAAGGAATGATATTTACTGCATTTCCTATTTTTCTGGTAAATATAGCCTCATCTGTATTCGCCTCTGCTGACAGAATTATTATTGCATCTATGCTTGATTTTCGGGATGTGGGGTTATATAGCCTTAGTGCATTTATATCTATCCCGATCAGTATGGTAGTGACTTCTTTTTCAATGGTTTTGTTTACACAATTGAATGAAAGATTTGGAAGAAGTGTTGAACATCATGTGATTGAAAAGCATGTGTTTATTCCGCAAAAAATATTTTCAAATTTTTTACCTCCGATTATTGGCATGGGATTAATTGCAATGCCCCTTCTAACTCAATTATTTCTTCCTAAATATCAAGAAGGTATTCAGGCCGCTCAGATTAATATTTTTGCAATCTTTTTTTATATGCTTGCAAGTTTTTCAGCAAATGCTCTTTTTGTTCTTAACAAGCAGAAATTGTCTGCATTGTCGTTTTTTGTTGCCGGGATAATAAAGGTTGCAGGAAGCATACTTGCTATTTCTTTTGGATATGGGATTTCAGGTGTTGCTTTCTTTTCTGTCTTAGGTTATTTTATTTACGATAGTTTAATGTTGTATTTTGTTACAAGAAGCTTAGGGTATAATTTATATTCTTTCGTTAAACAATTACTGATTAAGCTTTGGTGCCCAACGGTTATTTTGGCTTCCAGTATACTATATGTCTCCTTTTATAAAGAGGTCTATGGATACTTTGGAATTCAAAATGTTTGGATACAACTATTATTAGGTGAGCTGTTCATTATCATAATAGGATTTTATTTTTTCCTTAAAGCATATAAGATAATTAATTCGTTTATTAGGGGGAAAAACAAATCATTGAACATTACAACATAGAAAAAATCGCTCAAACTTTGAAAAGGAATAAAGCTAAAATGATATCAATTCATGAACCTTGATTTAAAATCTGTTTTTCGTTTTCTTTCATTATTGCTGATATCCTTGTTCGCGATATATTATCTTCCGGCGGGTGTTGCCTCTGCTTGGTTAGTTGGGGTCTTGGTTTTATATTGGTTTTCTAATGATGAGCCTTTCTGGCTTGCTTTGTTTTTAGTCCTTTCGGATGGTTTTTTTAGTTTTTTCGGGTTTTATCAGGTTACTCTTTCAGTATTACCAGGAATGCCCCCAATCGAAATTGGGGAATTTTACGTTATATTATCTGTTTTAAAAGCAAGATATAAACAACCAGCATACCCGATTTTCTATAAAAATTTTTTAGTGGCAATGGGGTGTTATATTATCGTATTAATCATTCTCGGCATTACCATCGGTATTAATGGTGAAATGAATGCGTATTTTAGAATTTTAAAAGTTACCATGCCCTTTCTTTTATATTACAGCATACCTAAGTTAATTCGTAATAGAGATGATTATATGCGGTTCTTTGCTTTTGTTTTCCCTGTTATAATTTTTGCCTCTGCAGCACAATTGTTTGAAATTATTATGCAGGAGCCATTTTCTTCTTATTTGGGGGCAAAAGAGTTTTTAGGTGAAGAATTGAGAGAGGGCGAGGCAATGAGAAGTTTTTATAATCCTGGAATATTGTTGCTTACCATGTTTGGTTCCCTGTACTTTTCTTCAAAAACCAATAACAAATTCAACTCAATATATGTCAGTGTTCTGGCAATCATATCGTTTTCAATGGCTTTTTTATCAGCCACTAGAGGTTGGATTTTGGGATTCGGTCTAACATTGATTTTATATGCTGTATTTGTCGCTAGATTAAAATTGGGGCGGATGTTAGCCTTTGCATCAATAGGTATATTATTCTTTATAGTTTTAATGAGGATACCCGATATTAATTTGCAATTGGTAAATGCTTATGATCGATTCTCAACTGTCGAGAAAATCTCCGAAGGTGATGTAACTGCAGGGGGGACACAGTCACGAACCACAGAATACTCCCCACGAGTTTTACAAAAATGGGCGCAAAGTCCGTTAGTAGGTTTTGGTTTTTCTGATGATAATAGAGAATACGATAACCCACATGTGGGGAATGAGAATATACTTTTACACTCGGGGATTATCGGATTTTCACTTATGATGTGTTTTTTTCTTTATTTTTTATTCAAATTATTTTCTACATCACTCAGAAATTCTGATAAATCCTTAAGAGCTTTTATTGTTTTTTTCCTGGGATGGTTTCTCATCCATTCTACCAGTGGCCAACATTTTTCTTATGCGTTAATGCCCACTTATACAATGGTGCAAGCTGTCTATTTTAGCTTTGGAGCCTTTTGTATTGCAGAAGCTGATAATAAAATAACCTAATAAACTATGCAGAAAATGTTTAAGAGAGGAATGCTTTTATGCCCCCCGAAATATTCTTTATATAATGTGTTTACTGGAATTTTAGGCGAAATATGTTCGGAAGTTTCCGGGGTAAATGTAATGAGTTATGTTAAACCGTATGAAGTAAAAATTAACACACAGATATTCCGTCTTCCATACTCTATTAGAAATAAATGGATAGAGTATTTTCAACAGAAAATTAACAATGAATTTCTAATGGAATTTAGGAGGTTAAGTCCTGACCTGGTTTTTATATATAATAGCGAAATGCTTTTGCCAAGTACAGTCCTCCAGATTAAGAAAACGGCCAAAGTTATTTTTTTTCTAGGTGACAGTCCTTTTTTCACAAATACGAACAATTATTTCCTTACAATATTAAATTTGGGAGATTTGGTTTTGGCTGCTGATTCTTTTTGGTTGCAACAAATTCAAACAGTGGGAATAAAAAATACTTCTTTTTTTGTTCCAGGTATTGATGGTAGGAACTATCATCAGAATCCGGATATAAACCTAATGAATAAGATAAAAGAAACCGATATAATATATTGTGGGATGGGTTATGTGAATTCTTGGGGATTTAAAAAGGCGATGCTAATGAGTAAATTTGTCGGATTGAATTTCGAAATATACGGAGATAAGCATTGGAAGAAATGGTTCACTTACTTCCCCGAACTTATTAATGTATTTCATGAAAGTGGTTTTATACCAACTCCGGAGCTGAATGCGATGTTTAATAAAACTAAATTAATGCCTGTTGATGGCAATCCAGGTATTTTGAATGGCTTTCATATCCGTGTATTCGAAGCACTCAGTGCTGGGGTTTTGCCAATTATAGAATATAGAAAAGATTTGGAAGAAAGCGTTTTTTTTGGACTAGATATTCAATTACCGATAATAAAATCATACGATGATGCCCTAAATATTGCTGAATATTATTTGGCCAACGAAAATTTAAGATTAAATACTGTGAAGGTTATGAGAGATCATGTTTTAGCACAATTTAACTCGGAAAAAAATGGTGAAAGAATTTTGAGAAATTTAAGTCGTCTTAGTTAATAACCAAAAATGATTTGCAAAAAGAGAGTCCAATTAATCCATTATTCCTCCCAACCTGGGGGAATTGAGGTGTTATTACCGTTGTTGATCGGTAATCTCAAATCTTATTGTTTTAATTCGTTTGTTTTACGGCCTTCAAATGAGGCTGATTATAATGTATATAAAGACACACCCATAAAAATATCTTATGGGACTTCAGGACTTTCCACGTATTGGTACTTATTTAAATATGCTGTTAAAAACAGAAAAGATGTTTTTCATGTTTTTAATATTGGGCCTTATGCCTTAATTGTATTGAGATTGGCTGGTGTTAGAAATCTTATTTATAGTATTCATGGAACCATTTACTGGAAAAACAGAAGCCAGCATGTTCTGCGAAAGATAATTTGGAAGTTGGCCATGAGTTCAAAATATATTATTACTTCAAATTCTGTTTTTAGTGGTGAAGTTTTTAAAAATAAAGTACTGCCTCAAACAAATCCCATTTTATTATACAATCCTATCGATCCGCAACGTTTTATTAATTTTGGTGCTAGAATTGAAGATAAAACAAAAATAAAAATTGTATATTCAGGCCGTTTGGCACATGGGAAGAACCTTTTTCGATGGATTAATATAGCGGAAGCCATACACAAAAAGTTTCCGAATTATCGATTTGAAATATATGGAGAAGGTCCTTTAAAAAAATCCTTACAAGAAGCCATATTAGCCAAAGAATTGGATAATATTATTTCTTTGAAAGGATTTTGTCACAGGGCAGAAGAAATATATCAAAATGCTGATTTATTATTATTCCTGTCCGAATACGAATCTTTTGGAAACGTAGTTATTGAGAGTATCATGTGTGAAACGCCTGTTGTTACAGGCGCTATTCCCTCCATGAAGGAAATATTTCGGAATAATCCACAATTTCTTGTTAGTTTGGATGACAATCTCGAAAAAACAGTTTTAAAGAAAGTAGAAGAGTTGGAGTTGTTAAAATTATCTGCAAAAGGGGCTGCAGTGGAATTTAGAGAACGATTTTCAATGAATCAGCATCTTTTAAAAATAGAAAAAATTTATGACTCTTTCATTTCTTGAAATAAAGCCGTTATATTTTTATCTTTGTAGAACAATAGAAAAACTATTTAGTGAAATTTTAAAAGCATATGGATTTCTTAATAAAACTGCAAAACTCTAAATTAAAAAGTCAGTCCCTTCGCGAAATACAATCTTCCCATACGCCGGCCTTAACTGTAACCGATATTAGATCGGCATTCAAGATTATTAAGTATGTTTTAGCGGAGATGGAACTATGGGTAGTTGGTGATGTAGTTTTTCCTGATGAGATATTATCGAGTCATCAATTTCAGGCCGAATTCCTCGTGGAACATATTAAGCTCAATAAAGTTTTTCAATTAAAGGGCTTCTTTTATTTAATCTGTTTAGATTATAAGAATAACAACATAAAAGTATTCCCATGTTTTTTGAACATTTTACCAATTTATTACGCTAACTGTGGTGAGACCATTATTGTATCAGGATCGTTAATGGAGGTTTACCGGAATTTAGAGTCTACACCTGAACCCAATGAGGAATATATCGTTGAGAAGGCTCTTTTTTATTATCCCTTTTTAGACCACACGCCATTCAGAAATATTTTTTTGTTACCTACCAGTTTTTTTGTGAATATCTCTGAAGATGGAGTAGAACTCAAAAGATACTATTCTCTTGAGGAATTAATTCATAATGATCCCAAGCCTTGGGGAAAAAGTTTAAATACATTGAGTGATGTATATTGCAAAGAAATGGTTTCCTATGTCCCTAACGATCCATTTGCTGTGACATTGACCGGAGGGTTTGATGGCCGTACTGTTTGCTCTGCGGCATTAAACAAAAATGCAGTTTTTCGGGCTTTTTCATATGGCAGAGCAAATGATTCCGATGTCAGTGTTCCTGAGATAATTGCTAAAACGTTGAATTTCCCATACACATCATTTTTATTAGACAATGAATATGCTAAAAACCACTTTTGGAATGATGGACTCGAATTTTTGCTAAAATCAGAAGGTGTTGGGAATATTAGTAGGGCCCATTATGTTTATACGGCTCGAGTTTTGTCTGCAAATTGTAAATACTTGCTGACTGGCAATTTCGGGAGCGAGGTTATTCGCTCGCTTAAAAACCCCGGAGTTATGGCATCCGAATCGGTTTTTGCATTATTTGATAATGATAGTAAGGCGGAATTTGAATTATTTGTGAGGAGCAGGGGACAGTTGAAGTTTTTGAACAAGGAGATGGTTGATAAATATTTGCCATCTGTGATTGACAGGGTTTGGGATTACAAATTAAATTTACCCAAAGTATTTGGGAAAAACAAAAAGTTCTACACATATGTTTTTGAAGAGGCTTTCCGAAAGTATTTTGGTCCTGAAGTAGTGCTTCAGTCGGATTATTTTATAAACAGATCCCCATTTATAGATTATAGTATTTTTAAATCAACCTTAGAAACATCAATAGCGGGGGTTTATCAAAACTTTAGAGAAAAAAGACCCCTTAAGCGATTCCATGGGCAAATCTTATATGCCCATATAATAAAAAAACTAGAACCAGCTTTGCTGGATATAATGTTAGATAAAAACTACAAGCCGGGAAATTTTCTTACGATGCTGGGCAGATTAAATATTACTTTGGGTTATTTTAGTCGAATTGTCTTTAAGAAGAATAAAAATAAAAATCCCACATATTCTGAGGATTTTTACAAAACTAATAGGGAGGATGTAATAAAAAGTATTAATGAATCCTTATTCTTGAATAAAGAAAATGTTCTAGAAGTTTTTAATTCTGGCGATTATAATAAGAATCAGAATGAGTTTGTTAATATTATGTCTATGGATTTATTTTTTCAAAAACACAAATGTCTGTCTGAAATGCAGAACTTCCTCTTTTAG
>CAZNRQ010000061.1:1813-11000 GCA_964574845.1 uncultured Bacteroidales bacterium | reverse complement strand
TTCTGATACAAAGAAAAGATGATGTTGCCTTCGGGCGAATTAGGGTCGAAACCATCATATTGTGTGGCGTAGTCTTTCTCGAAAAGTACGGAAGCATTTTCCTTTTTGGCGACTTCGAGATTAGCCTGACTTTTGTTCAATCCCAATACCCAGGCTTCGGTGCCATAAGCGTCGGGGCTTTTTGTTGAATTGCAGTGAATGGAAATAAACAGGTCGGCCTTGTTGGAGTTGGCTATTTGCGCTCTGCGGTATAATTCAATAAAAACATCGGTTTTGCGGGTGTATATAACTTCAATGCCGGGGAAATTGGTTGTAATATAGTTCCCCAATTTTAAAGCAACAGCCAGTGCAATGTTCTTTTCTTTGGACTTTTTTCCAATGGCCCCGGGATCTTCTCCTCCATGTCCTGCATCGATTACAACCTTCTTAATCTGCAGTAATTTTGGACTTTTATATGCCGTTGCATTGAAAAAAAGTAGTAGTAGTAAAACAAAAAATAAATTAAAACGTTTCATAAAAATGATATATTTTAAGTAGTTTTGCTAATAATTTCTAGCTGTAGCTGGCAAATATATGCGCTTTTTACATCCTAAAACCATAATTTCACAGTATTTGTTAACGATTTTATCAACCAGGCAAATAGTATTCCATTTTTTTGCACTATTGGTTTTATTATCGTTTCCATTGCGTCTGAATGCCCAGCAAACAGAAACTAATAATCATTCCACTAATATTCTTATCCCTACGGACTCTATAAAGAACGATTCCATCCGTAAATTTATTGCATTGAATGATTCTCTTATCAGAAAAATTAAAGGAGATACCATCATTAGTTTAAAGGATTCGATTTCGAAAAATGCTATCAATTCGAAGATTGACTACAAAGCAAGGGATTCCATCAAATTGAATGTGGTCGAGAAAAAGGCTTATCTCTATGGAAATGTTGAGATCAATTATGAGAGTATCAAACTGAAGGCCGCATACGTGGAAATGGATTTCGATAATAATACATTGTATGCCACCGGGGTGGTGGATTCGACCGGGAAAGAGATAGGCAAACCCGAATTTGCGGATGGTTCAAATGCTTTTACTGCCAAAAGCCTGAAGTATAATTTTGATACCAAAAAGGGTTACGTGAAGGAGATTTTTACGAACGAAGGCGAAAGCTTTTTGCAGGGTGCTACAGTGAAACGATTTAATGATGGTTCGGCTAATATTAAAAAGGGTTTCTATACTACCTGCGAACTGGAACATCCGCATTATGCGATTAAATTTAGCCGGGCGCGTATGATTCCCAATAATAAGATAGTTTCGGGACCCGCTTATATGGAGATTGAAGATGTCCCCACTCCCTTGCTGTTGCCTTTTGGCTATTTCCCGAATAAGAAAGGACAAATTTCGGGTATCATTTTGCCTACCTATGGTGAATCGGCGCAGTTTGGTTTCTTTTTCAATAAATTCGGATATTATTGGGGTGTGAACGATTTCTTTGATCTGACCTTTCAGGGAGATATTTATACACGCGGCAGCTGGGCGGCTTATGTTTCGTCGAATTATAAGAAACGCTACAAATACGAAGGCGATGTTCGTTTGTCTTATGCATCCAACATTTTTGGTGAGAAATTCGATCCTAAACATTATAAGAAAAGCGACTTCAAAATTTCTTGGACTCATCATCAGGACCCCAAGGCAAGACCCAATAGTAGTTTTTCGGCCAACGTCAATATAGTAAGCAGCAATTTTGCGAAATACAATTCGACATCTACTGGCGACTATTTATCCAATACTTTTGAATCGAGTATTGCTTATCAGACTTCGCTGTTCAAGGGCAAGAGCAACCTGACCCTTAATTTGGGTGGGAAACAGAATATTCAGACAGGAGAACTTAAGATTACATTACCCGAGGTGAATTTCTCGGTAACTACATTTTATCCTTTCCGCAATAAGAAAAAAGCCGGCGGTTTGAAGTGGTACGATAACATCAGCATTGGCTATACCATGGAGTTGGAGAATTATATTCAGACCTACGACAGTTTGATTTCGATATCGAATATTTTCAACCAGATGCAGAATGGTATGCGACATTCTATACCTATTCGCAGTTCGGTGAAAGTGCTAAAGTTTCTCACCTGGACCAATTCGATCAATATCAACGAGCGCTGGTACCTCTCATCTATTGATAAATCATGGTACAACGGAGTGGATACTTCCTACGTGAGATCGGATACCATTCAGAAATTTCAAATGGCTCACGATTTCAATTTTTCGTCGGAGATCACAACCAAACTTTATGGAGTTTACCAGTTTAAGAAAGGTGCTTTGAAGGCCATTCGACATGTAATGACACCCTCGGTTAGTTTTACTTATCGTCCCGATTTTGGTGCCCCTTTCTGGGGTTATTATCATTATCTGCAGACCGATTCGGCAGGTGATATGGTTCGTTATTCGAGGTTTCAAAATCTGGTGTATCAAGGTCCGGCTGATGGTTTATCAGGCAAGGTGAATTTTTCGTTGAATAACAATCTCGAAATGAAGGTGCGCAACCGAAAAGATACCATCACAGGAACAAAAAAAATTGTGTTGATCGATTACCTGAGGATATACACTGCTTATGATATAGCCAAAGACTCGCTGAACTGGGACCCGCTTACATTATCGGGACGTACTAAACTGTTCGGACTAATCGACATCAGTTTCAACGGACAATGGGACCCTTATGCTGCCAACGAAAAGGGCCGCATTGCTGCTTTCGAGTGGAAGAAGAATCACAGACTGATGAGGCGCGAAAATACACGATGGATACTGGGGGTTAGCTATTCGGTGAGTGATCAGACTTTTCAAAAGAAGGATAAAGCTAACAATACAAAGACTAAGATTTTTATGAATCAGTGGAACCTGACGGCTAATTTTAATTTTACTTACTCGGGCAACTTTGCTTACAAAACCAATAATTATACCAAGGACACTATCATGACATTGGGTTTGAGCGGTGAATTTTATATTACCCCCAAGTGGAAAGTGGGCTTCTTTACCGGCTACGATTTTATTGATAAGAAGTTTTCCTATACCTCATTAAATATATATCGCGACCTGCATTGTTGGGAGATGTCGATGGAATGGGTGCCTTATGGTGCCAGAAAAAGTTATAATTTTACCATCCGCATCAAATCTTCTATCTTAAAAGATCTTAAGATCAATAAAAAGAGCGATTGGCGCGATTATCAAACAAACTTCTAAACTTATGAACGAAGAATCGGACGATAGGATCATGAGGAAAGATGCGGGTTTCGACCTGAGTCCGTCGGCATTGTACTTGATGATGATGTCGCTGGGGCGTTCGTCGCTGGATGCTGCTGTGTTCGACCCCGCGAAAAAGCGATTTGTGGCTTTTCAGCATCATACTATTTTTAGTAATTCGGGCAAGCAGGAGTATTTCGAAAAGGTGAGCGAGATCATTAAAAGCGAAGAACTGCTTCGGCTGACCTATAAGAGCGTCCGAATGCTGTGGCAATCGCAGTGTGCTACGCTGGTTCCGGCGCCTTTGTATGAGGCAGGGGCTGAAAAAAACTATCTGCAGTTCAATCAGAATTTGAACGAGGGCGATGTGGTGCTGTCCGACAAAATGAGGACCGTTGATGCCTATAATATTTTCGGCGTTCCCGCCGAACTTTTATCTGTGGTGAGGTCGCTTCGCCCTTTGATGCATCATCATGCTTCGGTGCTGGTGGAGGCTTTGTTGGTGCTCAATCGTAATAATATCAATCCGCAGCAGGTGTTTGTAAATGTTCATGCAGGATTTTTTGATCTGGTTGTAATAGAAGATCGCAAGCTGCGATTCTGCAATTCCTTTGCTTTTTCGTCAGCCGAAGATTTCATTTATTTTGTGCTCTTTGTTTTCGAACAACTCAAGATCATCCCGGGACAGACGACGCTTACGCTGAGTGGTGATATTCTTAAGAATTCGGCTATTTACGACATTTTGTACAAATATATCCGCCAGATCGACTTTGCCCAACCCATTGAGCAGGTGAGAGACAGTTATATTTTACTAGACCTGCCTACCTATCAATACCAAAACCTTTTCAATACCATTTTATGCGAGTTATAAGTGGCAGTTTGGGTGGCCGCAAGCTGCGCCCGCCCGAAAATCTTCCAGTACGTCCCACTACCGATCTGGCCAAAGAGAGCCTTTTTAATATATTGAACAATCTGGTCGATTTTGAAGAGATCACTGTTCTCGATCTGTTCACCGGGACGGGGAGCATTTCGTTCGAGTTTATCTCGCGTGGCGCCACAGAGGTGTTTGCGGTGGATATTAATAACAAGTGTATCAGTTTTATTGATAAAACGGCCATTGAGTTTCGCGTTGATAACCTCCATGCCATGCAGTCGGATGCTTTTGGTTTTCTGAAGCATACGCATAAGAAGTTTGATATGATATTTGCCGACCCGCCTTACGACCTGAAAAATATCCCCGCCATTGCCGAATTGGTTTTCGAAAAACAAATGCTTCAACCCAACGGAATGCTTATCATAGAACATTCGCGAGAGGTTGATTTTGCCGAACATCCCAACTTTAGCCAGAAGCGAACTTATGGTAAGGTAAACTTTAGTTTTCTTCTGAACAATAAAAAATTTTTTATATGATAATCGACGGACACGCTCATTCTGCCGGTGTTTTTCTGCGCAAAGACACCCTGGTTGCCGAACTCGATAGACTCGGGGTCGACAAAATTGTTTTAGCCCCAATGGGAGTTGCCGATGAAACCGGCTACGAATCTCTCAACATGGAAGACGGTTTCCCTGATATGGCCGAAGAAGCCATAGAAGGCCACTTTCATGATCTTTGGGAAAAGTTTGTTGATGAATTCTACGAAAAACCCAATCAATATCTGGCCTGGCTGAAAACCCAATGCCCCGAGCTCATCATTCAGTATTATTGGGCCAATCCGAAAGATCCCGACATCATGCAACGCATAAACGATCATTATACCGAGTGGAACTTCAGCGGCATCAAGCTGCAGCAAATGGTTTCCACTTTCGATACCGACCAGGAAAGCATGCACCAGATAGCTGAGTTTTGCGAATCAAAGGACATGCCCTGCTTCATTCATATGTTCGAGAAAAAACATTACTACGAGTTTATCGAATTGCTGACCGATCATCAGCACACACAGTTCATAGTAGGGCACATGTTTGGTTTCGATACCATTTCCGAGAATGCTTTGGGACTGGATAATTTCTGGTTTGATATCTCCCCACCCTGGGCCATGACGGTTGGTAAAATAGAAAAAGCCCTGCAACAATATGGCCCCACCCGCCTGATGCTGGGTTCCGACACCCCATTAGGTATTAACAACCTTGAGGTTAACCTGAAACGAGTCCGGTCATTAAGTATCACAGAAGCTGAAAAGGAATTGATATTAGGTGAGAATCTGAGGAAGATGCTGAAGCTGTAGAGGGAGAAATGGAAAAATGGAAAGATGGTAAAGTGGATGATTTTTCTTGAAAATGGTTCTATTGTTCAATGGTTGAAAGCCCCGGACTCAATACAATTTTCTCTGTGACACTCTGTGTTTTCTTTATGTGTCTCTGTGGAATAAATTTAAATAATCTGCATTCTTTGATGGCAAAATACAGACTTCCTTCCTGCCTTAACAAATCATTATCACAAGCAGATAGGAGGGGAATGTTCTATTTGTCTAACTTTGTGTCAAAATAAAAAACACGCACTCAATGAAAAGATCCTTACTTTTCCTCATCATTGCCATACAATGCTTCTTTGTCATGGCACAGCAAAGCCAGGCCCCTTACGAGTTTCAGGCAAAATACCACATGCTCGATTCTGCCGAATTGTATGTTATGCCTTATTCCACCAAGGCCTTCACACAAACGGCTCCTCCAACTGGAACCATCAGGCCCATTGCCGAATGGGAACAAGCACAGGCAGTGCTGATCAGCTATGCAGGGGGATTTGGTATACCTTACACCCTGATAAAAGAAATGGCACTCAATTGTAAGGTGATCACCCTAGTGTCATCCTCTTCCCAGCAAACTACCGTGACAAATAATTATACCGCACAAGGTATCAATCTGGCCAATTGTCTTTTCAATATAACCCCTGTTGATTCGTGGTGGACCAGAGATTATGGTCCATGGTTCATTATGACCAACAACAATACCATTGCTGTAGTCGATTTTCCGTATAATCGCCCATCACGCCCCAACGATGATAATGTACCTGTGGTGATGGCCAACTATCTATCCGAACCCTTATATGGCATGAATGTTATGCATACCGGTGGCAATTTTATGAATGATGGCTATCATGTTGCCGAAATGACCGACCTGGTTACTGACGAGAACACTTCGCTTACCGCGGCACAAATAGATACTGCTTTTAAACAGTATATGGGTGTTACCAATTGTTATATCTCCACTGATCCTTTGGGTCAATACATTAAGCATGTGGATTGCTGGGGCAAATTCCTCGATGTGGATAAAATACTTGTGGCAAGTGTTCCCACCAGCAATACACAGTATAATGCTTACGAAGCCATGGCAACTTATTGGGCCAATCAGACTTCATCTTACGGCAATCATTATCAGGTTTACCGTACTTATGAGCCCAGCGCCGAGCCTTATTCCAATTCTTTCATTTTGAATAATAAGGTTTTTGTGCCCATCATGGGTGGAACCCATGCCACGGCCGACAACAACGCAATCGCTGTTTATCAGCATGCCATGCCTGGTTACAGTGTTTTCGGTTATACAGCACTTAGCAGTGCTATTTGGTACGATACTGATGCTTTGCATTGTCGTACCCACGAAATTGCTGACAAGGGAATGCTTTATATTTATCATTTACCACTTTTGGGACAAAAACCTTTGCAAAGCAACTATACTGTCAATGCCAATGTATACGCGCTGAGCGGAAGCAACCTGGTGACCGACTCCATGTTTGTGAAATACCGCGTAAATCATGGTGCCTGGCTGCAAACCCTGATGACTCACCCTTCCGGGAATCTCTGGACAGCCAACATACCTGCCACTGCCCCCGTGGGTGGCGATACCATTGAATACTATGTTCATGCTTCAGACCTTTCGCCCCGTTCGACCACACATCCTTTGATTGGTGCCCCCGATCCTCATAAATTCTGGGTGGCCACGACCACTTCGGTGATTGAAGAGAACGCTTCGTCCAAAGTTTTGTTGTTTCCCAATCCTGCGGTAGATTTTATTTTCATTCAGCCTCAGGACGAGAACAGCGGCGAAATTTCCGTAAGGATATTGAACAGTTTGGGTGCCGAAGTAAGTTTGTTACGTAATGTTAGTATCGGGAAACGTATGCTGCAAATACCTGTCAGCGATTTGCCTTGCGGAACCTATTTCGTTCAGGTTAGCTGCGGCAACAGCATCAGCACCCACAAGGTGATGATTATGCACTGATAAATGACACCCTTGCTATAAGGTACAAGCTGTCTGTCTTGTAAAAAGTTTCCCCTATCTTTGCATACTCATTAAACCAACGATGCAAAGATGAAAAAGCTATCCCTTTACCTGTTCATATTGCTGGGCATATTGTTTTATGTTCAGCCTTCCTGCGCTCAAAACAGCGGCAAGATCAAATACGTTTTCCTGTTCATCGGCGATGGCATGGGCACCAATCAGGTGTTCCTGACCGAGAAGTTCAATGATGCCACGCACACCGATCCCCTTATTTTCCTGAACAGCAATTGGTCTTTTGGACTATCAAGAACCGAATGTGCCGACAGCAACCGCATTACCGACTCTGGAGCGGGTGGCACTGCCATTGCCTGCGGCCAAAGGACCTCTTTTAGCGCCATTGGCGAATACAAAGGCAATGCGCTGGAAAGCATTGCGGAATATCTCCACAATAAAAAGAACTTCCGCGTAGGGCTTATCACCACGGTTCCCATCAACGATGCCACGCCTGCCTGTTTTTACGGACACGAGCCCAGCCGTTATAATTACGACAACCTGACCAATGATATGATAGCAAGTCATTTCGAGTATTTTGCCGGAGGCGGGTTTCATTATGGCAACAAGGATACTACCAAAACCATTTACAGAAATTTAAATTCGGTAATAAATAAATTGAAGGAGAACAATTTTCAATTGGTATTGAACAAACAACAGGAAATGGGATTGGGATATACCGCCAAGTTCCCCGTTTTTGAACTGGATACTGCTATTCGCAACCGCATGTTGAAGATAAAAAACATCACCGGTGAAGATCAAGATGCCTTGCCTTATGTACTCGATTTTCCTGAATATACTATGCAATTGGCCAAATACACCGAAACCGCACAGAGCCTATTGATGAACAATACGGGTTTCTTCCTCATGGTGGAAGGGGGCAAGATCGACTGGGCTTGCCATGGTAACGATGCCCTGACGGCCATTTACGAACTCAATGCTTTCAACCAGGCCATCAAAAAGGCTTATGAATTCTATCTGCAGCACCCCGATAATACCCTTATTCTGATCACGGCTGATCACGAAACCGGCGGAATGTCGCAAGGGGAGGGTTACAATAAGAACAACCAGAACAAAAGCAACGGCTATGCTCTATTTATTAAGAAGCTTCTGAAACAGAAAAACTCTTCCCTCTTTATGAATGCCGACAGTATCAAGCAAATTCAGCAGGAGGCGCTCATTGGTTGGACCACCAGCGAACATACTTCGGCTCCGGTAGGAGTTTGGGCTATTGGACAGGGAAGTCAGAGTTTTTCGGGCATTATGAAAAACTCAGAATTGAAGGAAAAAATTCTGAAACTAATTGAGTAAACGGAAAAGGTGAAAGCTGCCTTTTTATACCAATAAAAAGATTCCGATTGCCACTATGGCCACAACAGCAATAACCGCAATGATCTTATTATCGTGCTGCAGTCTGCTGCGGCATTCATTAATATTGGTATTGGCATCCTTATCATAAGGCCTTACTTCCAGGGCTTCCTTATACTTTTTGATGGCGTAAGCATACAGTTCTATTTTCTGAAAATCCTTACCGGCATTCATAAGATCGTTGTAGGCTCTGGTTACAGGATCGAGAATTTCTTCGTGTTCGGCATGTGCTCCCATAGTGGTTCATTTTTTTTACCAGACAAAGTTATTTAATTTTGAAATAAAATGACCATTTGAATATTGTAAAAATCCAGCAATA
>CAZNRQ010000061.1:0-1803 GCA_964574845.1 uncultured Bacteroidales bacterium | reverse complement strand
AAATAAAAATGAAAAAATCTCAAATCTCAAATAACAAAACACAAATAATTTTTGAAATCCCAAAATACGCAACCAAAACACAAACAAATACCAAATTAGTAATAATCAATTTCCAAACTTTGGATGACACTGTTTGGTTTTTGCTATTTTGAATTTGATCTTTATTTGTTATTTGTCTTTTGCAATTTGTTATTTGCACTTTGGAACCTAAAAAAAGAAGCCGTGACCATGATCATTCAGCCCCGGCTTCTTTAAAGAATCTGTAAAGCTGTTATTTCTTAGCAGGCTTACCGGCCGGATATAATACTACGCGCAGGTAATGATCCTTCAATAAATATTTGGCGGCTATGTCCTGAATATCCTTCACTGTCATGGCATTTACCTTATTGTTGAAATCGGTGATGTTACTGGCATCCTGTTTGTCATAGTAATGAGCTTCCAGTTTCGATATCCAGAATTTGTTGGTCTTGCTGTCCACTTCGCGGGCACGTATGAGTTCTTCCTTGGCTTTGGCCAGATCAACATCTACAGGGCCTTTATCTCTGATGCTCTTGATGATGCTCAGGCAGGCTTTTGTCAACTTGCCGGTGTTCTTTGGCGAGCATCCGAACATGATCATCAGGGAGAATTCAGGAGTAGGATATTGTTCGTACTGAAGTTGGGTTTGTGGAGAATACACACCACTCATTTCTTCGCGTATCACCTGTATAAGTTTGATAGAAATGATCTCTTTGGCCATTTTCAGAGCGATGAGGTTTTTGTCGTTCCACTCGAATTTTTCGTCAAATATCAGACCTACCATACTCTTTTGGTCGGTGCCTTTCTTGATGGAAATATCGGTGATGCCTGCAGGGAATTTAACTGATTTGTCCTGCCATGTCTCTGACTTTCCGTTGGAAGGTAAGCTTCCAAGATATTTCTCTAATACAGGAGCTATACTGTCGGCATCGATGTTGCCCACTATGAAGAATTTCATATCGCCAACATTGGCAAAACGCTCTGAATAAATTTTGTAAAGAACATCCAGATCGATGGAGTTGAGCTGTTTGGTGCTGGGGATAACCACCGAACGCGGACTGTTGGAGGTAGCTGATTTGTAAAGAGTGTCGATGAAGGCATAAAGCGGATTGTTGCCAATGAATTTCATCTGGCTTTTCATTTTCGACATGAATCCGTTGAAAGCTGCGGTATCTTTGCGGGGCTCTTTGCAATACAGGTAAGTGAGTTGCAGCAGGGTTTCGAAATCTTTGGGCGAGCATTTGCCGGTGAAGCCTTCTTTGAGGTCGTCGATGTAAGGAACGATCTCAATGTCTTTTCCCTTCAGTTTCTTTTCGAGTTCGGTATTGTCGAAGTTGCCCACGCCGCTTTCGTTGATGATGGTGCTGGCAAAGAAAGCCGAAACGAAATCTTTATCAGGATAGAGGGATGTGCCGCCTAAGCTGTAAGCAGATATCTGGATCTCGTCGTTTTTGAAATCGGTCTTTTTGATGATGGCCTGCACTCCGTTGCCGAAGGTAAGTTCGGTGTAGCCCAGTTCAGTGTTCACGGTTTTCTTTACCACTTTCGAGCCAGTGAGTTCTTCTTTTACCAATGGTTCGGCCTTGAACTTATCTACGTAAGGAGTAAGCTGAATGTTTTTTGATTTGGCAATGATATCTTTGATGTCTTTTTCGGTAGGCAATTTGATACCTTCTTTGTCAGGAGCGGTAACCACTATAGCGATGTTGTCGTCGGTGATCCATTTTTTTGCCAAGGCATTGATGTCTTCTATTTTGATTTCGGGGATGAGCTTTTTGGCCAGTT
>CAZNRQ010000060.1:5243-11041 GCA_964574845.1 uncultured Bacteroidales bacterium | reverse complement strand
ATATTCTGCTGTGGCCAACTATCCTTCCAAACTATTCGAACAAGCGGTGAATGAATTTGCCAAACTGCCCGGTATTGGCCGTAAATCTGCTGTTCGCATGGTGTTGCACTTGTTGCGTGAAGATAAAAATACTGCAGAAAACCTGGGAGATACAATCATTAAACTGCGGCAGAACATCCGTTATTGCACCGAATGTTTCAATATCACCGAGGCCGAATGTTGCGAGATTTGCTCCAATCCCAGGCGTGATAAAAAACAAATTTGCGTGGTGGAAGACATCAGGGATGTGCTGGCTGTGGAGAATACAGGACAGTTTTTGGGAGTGTATCATATTTTGGGTGGAATCATTTCGCCCATGGATGGCATTGGTCCTAATGATCTGAATATTGAACCTTTGCTGGCCAGAGTCGAAAATGTGGGTTGCACTGAAGTGATACTGGCTTTGCCTGCCACCATTGAAGGTGATACCACCAACTTCTATTTGTTTAAGAAACTGGCAGCTTCAGGAGTGAATATTACTACCATTGCGCGCGGAATTTCGTTTGGCGATGAGTTAGAATATGCCGATGAAGTCACATTGGGACGATCAATATTGAATAGGACACCTTACCAGACGAATATTCCTGTAAGATAGTTAGAAGTCCGAAGACCGGAGTCCGAAGAAATCGGCAGTCGGCAATCCTCAATCTTCAATCAATCAGCAATTGGCAATCGGCAATATGGACTGTCGACTGCTGATTTTTGCCGACTGTAGACTGTGGACTGCTTAAATTACAAATCTACTACCTTCCATGGCAAGTTCCGCATGGGGAAAAACACTTTTCACTTCGTTAAGCAATGGTTCCAGGTTGTCGTAGCGGGCGGAATAATGGCCTATCAAAAGATGTTTTACTTTGGATTTTAGTGCGATATCGGCCGCCTGAAGGGTGGTGGAATGTTGCTTTTCGTTGGCATTCTTTTCCATGTTGTTCATGAAAGTGGTTTCGTGATACAGCAGGTCGGCCTCTTTTATGAAAGGAACTATCTTAGGGAAATAACCGGTGTCGGAGCAATAAGCATATGTTTTGGTAGGTTCCAAAGGATTTGTTAAGGACTTATTGGCCCATATCTTTCCGTCCTTGTCTGTATAGTCAGCTCCCAGTTTTATGGATTGGATCTGTTTATAGGGAATGTTCAGTTCAGCAATCTTTTCCGGATGAATACTTCTTTCGTTATTCTGCTGACGGAACACAAAACCATGCGTAGGAACGCGGTGCAGCAGAGGGATGCTTGTGATTCTCAGTTTTTCATCTTCATAAAGGATTTCTGATTTGTTTTCTTCCAAAGGATGAAAAATAAGAGGGTAAAGCAGAGTAGTATCTGATGCTTTGAACTGCAGATGCAATATCTCTTCCAAAGCTGCATTGGCATATAAATGCAACTCTTTGGTGCGGCCAAACAAATGAAGCGTGAAAAGGAGAGGGGCCAGTCCCAGGTAATGATCGCCGTGAAGGTGCGAAATAAAAATGTGGTCGATGCGCTGGTATTTGACCTTGTATTTGCGGAACTGCATCTGGGTGCCTTCGCCGCAATCGATCAGGAAGAGTTTTTCGTTGCTGTTCAATACCTGCGAGGTCGGATTTCGCTCGAAGGTGGGCGTGGCCGAACTGCATCCCAAAATGGTAAGTTCGAATTTCATGAATGCAAAGGTAGGAAAAACCACGGAGACACAGAGACCTCTGAGGTTCATGGAGAAAAAATGGGAAAAAGGAATTGTTTCTCAATACTCCATTTGGAACATGGCGTCCTCGGGGTCGTATTCGAACTTCAATCCATAATACTGATGTGTGGGATCCTGGCGAAGCATACGGACCATCATATCGAACAGGTCAGGACATTTATCGCGCATCTCTTCCGGAGCTTCCAGAAAATATTCGGCACTGACGGCAAAGAACTCCATCTTATTGGTGAAGGCATAATCGCGAAGCAAACCGGATTCTTCTACATTTCGTGCCAGATGCTCCTGCTTAATTTTATAGCAAAACATCTGGTAGGCATAGGCAAACATGCCATCACCCAAATTTCCATTGGAATGCTGCAGTATAAGTGCATGAGCAAATTCGTGGTAACCCAGATTCATCTTGTCCGACAGATCGGCAAAGCCTTCTTCTACGAAGCGCCATGTAAGTGCAATGATACCATGAGGATTGGTTTCGCCCCGGTTTGTGGTTTTGGAATAGCCTGAATAATATACTTCGGGATAGACAAATATCTTTCTGAAATCGCTGAGTTCAAAATCGTTCAGGCCCAGAGTCAGGTGAACGGCTGCTGCCGAAATCAGCACCTTCATTTCTTCGGTGATCGTCAACTGCTGATGACCCTCAAAATCATGTGCTTTTATAAAAGCCGCCAAACGATGCCGGAATTTCATCTTAATTTCAGGCGGCAATTGTTGGTAAAAATGAGTTTTACTGATCAATATGTTTTCATCACCTGGCATAATATCAGCGCGCCAGGGTTCAACAAACCCAAAGATACGCCTCCCAAAGCTGGTGAAAAACAACAGGGCAGGGAAACTAAAAATGACCAAAAGGGCTATGAGGCTTTGCATTTTGCAAATATAATTGCAAAAATGTAAACGGTATGCATTTGGTTAATTATTTGAAAGTTTTTAGGTATTCATCTTCGTTTACCTATTTATTATTTATGTCAATTGCAGAAATCGGTTTTAGCATTTTGTTTTTTTTATCTTTGTAACCCAGTTAAACCTTCCATTATTCTGTTACTGTTTATGAAAAAGAAACTTCTCTTCTTAGGCTTATTGATATGCCTGTTTGCCGGCACTGTGCATGCCCAGGCGCAAATAGACTCCCTTTCGAAGCTCAAAAAATGGATACCCAATGTGTATGGCGTTATACGTGCCAAGTTCGAATATAATTCGAGCATTAATAAGGGACGTTTCGATGTGCGCAATGCCCGCTTCGGAATGAAAAACACTATAGGAAAATACTTTGGCTATAAGTTCGAGATCGATTTTAGCGACGAAGGCAAGATCAAAATGCTGGATGCCTTTGTGAGCATTATTCCTGTAAAGAACCTCACGTTTACGTTGGGGCAGATGAAGGCTACCTTCAGCACCGAATATATGCTAAGCCCGGCCGATTTCGAGTTTTCTAACCGCCCATTTATCGACAAACGCATTTGCAAAGACCTGCGCGATATTGGTTTCAGGGCATCATATAAATTCGAAGGAAAGGTACCTTTCGAGGTGTTCGCAACCATGATGAATGGCAACGGATTCAACAATCCCGAATGGACTTCACGCTTTGCCTATGGCGGCCGCGCTGTGATAGGGCCTTTTAAGGGATTTACCTTACAGGGAAATTATTTCGCGGGCGTCATCAGCGATTTCCCAACCGAGATGCAGGATTATGGTTTGCGCTATGAGCATAAGAATTTTGTAATAAACACAGAGTATGCCCAAAAAACCATTTCAGATACCACAGGGTCGTATACCCAGAATAGTTTGTTTGTGTATACCTTATATCACTTTGGTTTTAAGAAAGGCGCCATCAGAGAACTGGTGCCGGCGGTGCGCTACGATTTTTTTACTTCTAACATGAAATCGGGCTACATTGAGCCACAAAGAATCACAGTGGGACTTACCCTGGGATTTGATAAGATTAATTTCGCCAACCTGCGCTTCAATTACGAGAAGTATCTCTACAAAACCCTGCCCAACCTGGAAGATAAGTTTACGGTGGAATTGATTGCGAGGTTTTAGTTTGGGGGAAGGAGCCAAGAATGTTTAATATTCCAGTTGCCGTAGTTGGAATTCCGTAAGTTCAAATTAGGATTCTTTGATTCTACCTTGGAATTCCTTGATCTTAATAACGATTTATGATGTAAGGAGTAACCAATAAAGTTTGTTGAATCAATTTTTTGGCAGGAAAAGTAATGATTTGCATTTAGTAGATTGATCTCCGAACTTGGAAGAATGAACTCCGAACTTAGAAGATTAAACTACCGACTTAGAAGATTAAACTACCGACTTAGAAGATTAATCTCCGAACTTAGTAGTTCGATCTGCGAACTTAATAGATTCAATTGCAACCTTGGGTTTTAATGGCCAAATTCCGATCAACAATTTCTCGAAGAAACCCTGTGTTTCGTTTGTGTAATAGGTTTGGCGTTTTTTTGGTGAGTTGTGGCATAGCCAACCCTACGGGAGTGCCTTGGTAGCAAATCTTTTCATAAAACCCTATTCCTATGAACTACTAGAGAAATATTTTTGTGAGTTCAGAAAAACCATTGTGAAAAATATTTAATTTTACATCAACAAACAATGCATTGCGATTGGGCAGAGCAAGATGATTTATGGATGGTACATCGCAAACCAAACTTAATGATCGGCGGACACTACATGTTTTAATAGTAAAACCTGATATTGCTTATGAAACCTACCAAGAATAAGGTGTTTTGCAATAATTGCAACAGGGCGAAAATGCTTTTCGAAACGCAAAAGAAAGCGGAGAATTTTATCAGATTTAATAAGGATGAAATTGAAGCGGAAACAGGTATAGTGCCTCAGCGTGCCTATTATTGCGTGTTTTGCGGAGGGTGGCATATCACGCATTTTAGAGAAAAAAGAGGTAAAACGCGCAATGAGAAATTGTTTGAGGTGTTCAACCCCGCTAAGGATGAAAGAGAGTATCACATAGAACCGGCGACGCCTAAAGAAAAACCGGAAGAAATAAGTAACCCGGAAAAGAAACGCTACGAAAACAACCCACAGCGAAGCATAAATAAAAAGGCAGAGGAGAAGCCATTGGTAAGTAATGTTCCAAAGAAGAAAATTCCGAAACCTATAGCGGAACCTCCCATGAAGCTTAGCAATCAGGAGGTATTAGATTCTAAAAGACAATCAATAGAAAAACAAGTCAAAAGTTTGACAAGCGAAAAGCAGGATAAGTTTGTATCGAAGCATATCTCCCAACTCATAGACGAAATCAAAATATTAACCGATCCTGTGGCACTGAATAAAAGGATCAAAGACCTCAGGGTTAAACTCGAAATCTATTACATCATAAATAAGCAGTTAAAGCAGCGTAAAAACAAAAATCCATAGAAAACAGGGTAGACCCTGTTGCCCTGAAGCTGAATCTGACAAAACACAAAAAACTTGCCACATGGCAAGGACTCCAAACTCCTACCTAATTTCTTGGTGTAACCTGATGTCTTGGTGCTCCATAGGAGTCCTACGGATTGTTGTGGCTAGCTCATCCATTCTTTTAATAAAAGTTTGATTTAAATCAGATTTTATTTACTTTAATTTTTTCTAATTTTGATTTTAAAATCAAAAACTAAAACAATAAATCATGAAAAAAACTTCAAACAATGGATTGCGATGGTCGGCACGTATTATAGGTGCTTTAATGGCCCTATTATGTTTTGCCTTTTTCGCCGGATATATGGTTGAGGGGATGAATAATCCCAACACCGGACCCGGCATTGAACCTTATAACATGGTTATGTTCGCTTTTTGGGGAATTGGTTTGATTGCCTTATTGCTTGCATGGTGGAAAGAAGGATTGGGTGGAGTTATTTCATTGATTAGTTTTATAATATTTAATATCCTTGCCGCATTAAATCCTGTTGAAGGTTCAGGATATTTTATTGGACTTACGGTTTTTATGGTTCCGTCAGTATTATTCATTATTTGTTGGCGTCTTGACAAGAAGTTATTGAATAAGTTGCAGGAATAATAACCAATAAGAGAAGGTTTATATTATAAAAAAAAAAGGCTTGCCACACGGCAA
>CAZNRQ010000060.1:0-5233 GCA_964574845.1 uncultured Bacteroidales bacterium | reverse complement strand
CAAGCCTTTTGCTTTTTCCCCAAATCTAAAATCTTAAATCCCCCTACTTCTTCTCCAAAGCCGCCGTAAATATAGTCGGCTTTATCGTCAGCATCACAAAGGCCCAGTGGCTGAAGTTCTTTTTGTTGTTGCCTTCCATTTTGATCAGTGTCGGGCTTCCAATCAGTGCCGAATAGCCCAGCTGCACATCCACGTCTTTGATGATAGGAATTTTGGCGCTGATGTCGGCTTCGCTCGCCAGATAAGGATCTTGTATCACTTTACTAAAGGTATAATGATTTTGGGTGCTGAAATAATGGAAATCGGCCCTCACCTGGTATTGTTTCTTGATAGCGAAGATAAAATTGAGGTAAATGTCCACCAGACCGGTGTTTTTGGTATCGGAAGCTTTGGTGAAAAAATCGATGTTGCCGTTGAATTTATGTCCTGTGCCATACAAGGTCGAAAAAGCATTATTCTTTTTATTTGCCGTATCCGACAGGTCATTACCCGACTGGTATTCGCAACCGGCTATCAAAGTGAGCCAGTTCAATGGTTTGGCGGTTACATCAACATTGGCGATATAAGCGCTGATATGGGCACCGGTTTCGTCTTGTCCGAACTGGTAAAAACCGCGGGCATCAGTGTTCACCCATTTACTTTTATAACTGAACACAGCACCGGTGGTGGCGCGCATATACATGGTATTGGTGGTATTCTTTTTCTGGTATCCGTCTGCTATCAGGGCTGCCTGTACCGCAAAATGTTTTTTAATATTATACTTCAGCCACAGAAAGTTCAGAGATTTATAGTTGGCCAGAGCAGTATTATAATCCGTGGAATTGGTGGTGTCGCGCGATTGATTGTAAGCAGCGGCCAGGTCGACCGAGAAACCCTGATGATTGTATTTCAACAAAAGAGCGTCGTGGGTCAATCCTTTTTGTTGCCAGTTGGTATTGCTCAGCAGACGTTCGTTGTCATACACAAACTCCTGTCGACCGGCTTTCACAAAAAAGCTGTCGCACACCTTGATTTCGGCCCATCCCTGGTAAAGTCCCAGTCCGGCCACATCTTTCTTCATGGCTTCGTCGCCCCAAATACGGACGTCCTGTACAGAGAGATAGGTATTGATGATGTTCCATTTGAAACCCACATTCAGTCGGGTTCTCTGGCTCACCATAAAGGCAGGGGTTTGCCCCAAAACGGGAGGCAGTAGTTTGTAGCTGTCGCGAAATTCGAAACGCGGCCTGTACTCGGCGCTCATGTTAAACTGTGCAAAAGTGCTGATGCAACTCAAAAGGATAATGGCTGATAAAAGTAATTTTTTCATGAGGTAAAATATTGATGGTTATTGAAATTTAAAATTCTGACTCTGTCTTCGTTCTTCGGACTCCGGTCTTCCGTCTCCTAATTAAAGATTCCCTCCAGATAATTTTTCGTTTGTTCTTTTTTCGGATGATTGAAAAACTCGTCGGCTGTTCCGTGTTCCACAATTTCGCCCAGATACATAAACACCACATAGTCGGCAATGCGTCGCGCCTGACGGAGAATATGGGTCACCATCACCAGCGTGTATTCGTTTTTCAGTTCCGTGAATTTCTTTTCTATGGCCGTGCTCGATAAAGGATCGAGAGCCGAAGTAGGTTCATCTGCCAGGATGATCTCTGGTTTCACTGCCAGTCCACGGGCCAGGCACAACCTTTGTTGTTGACCTATCGAAAGGCGGGAAGCAGGTTCTTTCAGGCGGTGTTTCACTTCGTCCCACAAGCTCACCTCTTTCAGGTTGTGCTCCACACTTTCGCGGATCACCTGCTTGTCACGAACACCATTTATTCTTAATCCGTAGGCAATGTTATCAAAAATGTTCATGGGCAGGGGATAGGGGCGTTGCGAAAGCAATCCCATCTTCTTGCGTATACCGGGTAGGTCCGATTTGGTGTGGAGTATGTCTTCGTTATCCAAAAAGATATTGCCGGTGATACTCACATTTTCTTCCAGATCTATCAGCCGGTTCAGGCATTTCAGCAGGGTGGTCTTTCCGCATCCTGAGGGTCCCAGAATAATGGTCACCTGGTTTTCGGGAATATCCAGATTGATATTCTTCAGAATATGATTCTTTCCTATGCTCAGGTTCAGGTTTTGTATGCTGATCTTAGATTCCATGGACTACGATATTTTGTTTTTATTGTATTTGTTCGACAATATTCTGGCCAGCACACTGATCAGCAGAATGATGATGGTGAGTATGGCCGCTGAAGCATAGGCTCTATTTTGAACCTCCTTTATAGGCGAACTCAACTGGAAAAATATGGATAAGGGCAGCGTTGCCGAGGGCTGCATCACCGAAGTGGGTATATTGTCGGTATATCCTGTAGTAAAAAGCACTGAAGCCGCATCGCCAATGGCCCTTCCGAAAGAGATCATGATGGCGGTAACAATGGCTGACGAACACTGACGGGCATACACCTTAAAGGCCGTTTGCGATTTGTTTGAGCCTAATGACATGGAAGCTTCGAGCAGACCCACCGGAACATTCTTCAGTACTTCATCAATGGCCCTGATCATAATGGGCAGAATAAACAAAGCCACCGTCACGATACCGGCCAGAAGGGAAGTTTTCATTCCGAAGAAAATCATCACGCTGAATCCAAAGGCGCCATACACAATGGAAGGTACTCCCCACAAAAGATCCAGCAGAAACCTGACGGAGTTGACCAATCGTTTGAATTTCCGCAAATGAATATTCATCAGCATGGCCACCGGCAAACCCATAATTAATGCAAGCAATGTGGCTCCGAATGCAAGATATAACGAACCCACGATGGCATTAAGCACTCCGCCTTCTTTACCGAAATAATAACCTCCCTTGGGCGTCTGTGTGATCATTTCCCAGGTAAGTGAAGGCAATCCACGGTAGAAAATACTAAATACAATAAGCGAAAGCACCAATACGATCAGGGCTATAGCCAGCTTCATCAAAAGCTTAAAGAAATTCTCTTCCAGTGCCAGCAGTTTTCTTCTCATATCAGACCTTAGCTTCGTATCTTGAAATTAATAAACGGGCTGCAAGGTTGAAGAAAAGCACAATTACCAGCAGTATCAGGGCGGCAAACATCAGGGCCGAATCGTAATTGGGTATGGAAAGCATTTCACCGTAGTTGTTTGCTATCAATGCAGGCAAAGGATAGCCCGGTTGAAAAACATTGGAAGGTATCTGAGCTACATTGCCTACAACCATCAACACAGCTATTGTCTCACCAAAAGCTCTGGATAATCCAAACACAATAGCTGAAATTATTCCGGGAAAAGCTTTGCGCAGCACCACATACTTTATGGTTTGCCATTGAGTGGCTCCCAGGGCTATGGAAGCTTTGGGAAGTTCCTTCGAAATACTTTTGAATATTTCCAGCAGAATATTCAGGATAAAGGGAATGATCATTACCGATAATACCAAGGCTCCTGCCAGTATGGAATAACCGGCGGACTCAATACCAAAGAAAGGCGCCAGATATTTCGAAATAAAAGGCACAATGATCAAAATACCCCAGACTCCAAAGATGATGGAAGGGATGCCGGCCAATATATCAATTACAGGCTGAATAGCTTTCAGGTAAAAACTTTTGGCATATTGAGTGAGATAAATAGCTGCCAGCAAACAAATGGGCACCGAAATCACCAATGCCAGCATGGTGACCAGCACCGAACTGTATATATAAGAGTAAAAGCCGAACTTCCCCTGAAAGGGCTTCCATTCGGTAGAGAACAGCAGATCGGAAAGAGAGTTGGCATGAAGAACGCTTTCGGATTTAAACAACAAACCCACAATAAGTATAACAGGCATCGCAATGATGATGCCCAGGAAAAAATACATGAAGGAGTTTAAAACCTTTTCGTGCTTCAGAATTTGCATGGAAAACTATTTGTTCAGTTTTTCGCTTTCTGTTTTCAGTCGGGCATCGTTCAGAGTAACATAGCCGGCTTCGTGAATGTATTTCTGCCCATCGCCCAAAACGAATTTGAAAAATTCAAGAACCAGAGCATTCTCGGTTTTTCCTTTGGTAATAAAATACAGATTACGGGCAGGAGGCGAGGGGAAACGATCTTCCTTAATAGCCAGCATTAAACTATCCAGATTGGAATAGAAATTCTCTGCAGGGTCTATTTTGCCATTTTCGTTCAGGTCGAGAGGAATCACAGAAATACCATCATAGTTTTTCTTGGTTTTGGGGTCGTAAGCGTAGATAACATTATTGAAACCTATTCCGAATTTGTCTTTTTTTACGGCATCACTCATACCCGGATCGCCAAAAACACCAATTCCTTTCAGGTCTTCCTGTTTTTTGCCCATATATTTTGCCCACATTTCGCCTGCACCGCATGCATCCGAACGGGTATATACGTTTATCTTTTCTTTTCCGGCATTTGGCAAAATTTGTTTCCATTTGGTGATCTTCTCAGTAAGGAAAATATCAGCAAATTCCTGTTTCTTCATACCTCCTTCGGTCACCGCTTTAAAAGCAGGGTTTTCAGTGTTGATGGTGGGCAATACCGCATCTTTAGCCACAGCAATGAACCATGCACCTTTATCTATCTCCTCCTTGCTGACTTCGCGCGAGAACATGGCTACATCGACCAGCCCGCTCAATACATCTGTCATACCTTTACCGGCACCTCCTGCAGAAACATCAATAGTAACTTTGGGGTGTAATTTCTTGAATTCTTCAACCCATTTAACGGTTAAGGGATACATGGCGAAAGCTCCTGAAATGGAAATACTGCCTTGCAGATCGGCAGGATTTTGTTTTTTGGAAGAGTTGCCACAGGAAACTGAAAACAGCACAACAGCTGTTAAACACATTGTAATAAATAAAATAGAGGTTCTTTTCATGATAGTTATTGTATAGTTTTGTGCAAAAATACAAAACCTATCGATTTAGTAGACTATTATAGAAAAAAAATATCAGAGACTTTTCAACAAATTGCTTTCTTTGTTGATAACATCAGATAATGAATAGCTTTTGAGGAACTTCACTGTTTCGTCCCTGAGATCTTTTACAATAGAACGAATACCACAGCTATTCTCATCCTTGCATTGCGAGCAAGGCTCATAGTATTTGTAAGCTGCACATGGCAGAAGGGCAATGGCACCTTCAAAAATCCTCAATATCTCAGCCAGATTCACCTGGTCGGGGGGCTTGATCAGAAAATAACCGCCGCCTTTGCCTTTCTTACTGTTCACGTAGCCATTCCTTTT
>CAZNRQ010000059.1:0-11056 GCA_964574845.1 uncultured Bacteroidales bacterium | reverse complement strand
GTATCCTGTGCTTCGGATGTTCCGGCAGTAAATCTGGGCGCTATTTCGGCTACAGATAATTGTTCGGGAATTGTTAGCATCAGCCATGTAGGTGATGTAATCACACCCGGTTCCTGTGCCAATAAATTCTCAATTACCAGAACGTATCGTGCCACGGATGTTTGCGGTAATCACAGCGATTTCGTTCAGGTGATTACTGTTAATGATAATATTGCACCTGTTATTACTGGTGTTCCTCCGTCTATCACTTATAGTTGCGCTTCAGCTTTGCCTGCAGCCAGCATTAATTCAGTGGTTGTTTCCAATAATTGCGGAGCGGCAGCCACCGTAACTGTTGCCGATGTCACCGTTCCGGGAAGCTGCCCAAATAAGTTCACAGTAACCAGAACCTGGACAGCCACAGATATCTGCGGAAATAGTTCTTCAGCTTCGCAAACCATAACCGTTAATGACCAGACACCTCCTGTGATAGTTTGTCCTTCGAATATTCCTGCCTCACTCTGGCCTAATTCTGGACCAAACTATTTACAAACAGGAAGTTCATGGGATGCTACGGCAACCGATAACTGTTCAGTACCTAACGTGGTTTATGTTCTTTCGGGAGCCACTACCGGCCCGAACAACCTTACTACACTCAATGGCGTGACATTCAATTACGGCTCTACCTTAGTTACCTGGACAGCCACGGATGCCTGCGGAAATACATCAAGCTGCAGCTTTGTAATTAATGTGGCTGACAATACTCCTCCACTTATTAATTGTCCTCCGACTACCATAAGCGTAACCTGCAGCAATCTGGTTCCTGCTGCCTATGCTTCTCTGGCAGAGTTCATCAACGCAGGTGGTTCTGCAAGTGATAATACAGGAATTGATGCTTCCAGTTTTATGCTGGTAAGCCAGACAAGCAATGGTCAACATTGTCCTGAAACCATAACCCGTGTGTATCAGATAGCTGATATTATAGGAAATACGGCTCAATGTTCACAGACTATTGTGGTAAATGACAATATTCCTCCAACTTTTACCCGCCCGGCTGATATTACCATCTTTACCACAGCAAGCTGCAGCTATGATGCCAGTGTTGCTGCAACCGGTGATGTGACCAACGAAGCCGACAATTGTTCTACAGGTTTGCAGGCTACATTTAGCGATGTAGTTACTAACGGACCATGTGAAGGTTCGAAGATCATCACTCGTACCTGGCATTTGGTTGACAACTGTGGAAATACCGCCGCCAACCAGGTACAAACCATAACCGTACTTGATAATATTGCACCTACATTCACTCGGCCGGCCGATATCACAATCTTTACCACAGCAAGCTGCAGCTATGATGCCAGTGTTGCTGCCACCGGCGATGTAACCAACGAAGCCGACAATTGCTCCACAGGCCTGCAGGCAACATATAGCGATGTTATTTCCAATGGCCAGTGCGAAGGTTCGAAGATCATTACCCGTACCTGGCATCTGGTTGACCATTGCGGTAATGCAGCTGCTGACCAGGTTCAAATCATTGAAGTGAACGATAATATTGCACCAACATTTACCCGTCCGGCAGATATCACAATCTTTACAAACGCTGAATGTTCTTATGATGCCAGCCTTGCAGCAACAGGCGACGTTTCCAACGAAGCCGACAATTGCTCGACAGGTTTGCAGGCAACCTACAGCGATATGGTTTCCAATGGCCAATGCGAAGGTTCGAAGATCATTACCCGTACCTGGCATTTGGTTGACAATTGTGGAAATGCTGCTGCCGATCAGGTTCAGACCATAACGGTTAGCGACAATATCGCTCCAACATTTACACGTCCCGCAGATGCTACAATCTATTCAGATGCAGAATGCAGTTATAATGCCAGTCCGGCCATAACAGGTGAGGTAACTAACGAATCCGACAATTGTTCTTCAGAATTACAGGCAACTTACAGCGATGTGGTTTCCATAGGACAATGCGAAGGTTCCAAGATTATATCGCGCACCTGGCACTTGGTTGACAATTGCGGAAATGCTGCTGCTGACCAGGTACAAACCATCACTGTGCTTGATAATATTGCTCCGACCTTTACCCGTCCGGCTGATATTACCATATTTTCCAGCATCAACTGCACCTATGATGCCACTGTAGCAGCAACAGGCGATGTAAACGACGAATCCGACAACTGTTCCACAGGTCTGCAGGCTATATACTCTGATGTTATAACCGCAGGGAACTGTAGCGGTAGCTGGATTATAAGCCGCACATGGCATTTGGCAGATCATTGCGGAAATGCAGCTGAAGATCAGGTTCAGATTATTACGGTAATGGACAACATACCCCCAACGTTTACCCGCCCGGCAGACATCAATATTTATTCTGATGCACAGTGTAAATTTGATGCAAGTGTGGCTGTTACAGGCGATGTTATGGACGAAGCCGATAATTGCTCCGGCGATATTCAGGCAACCTTTACTGACGAAGTGACCAATGGTCAATGCGAAGGAAGCAAGATCATCACCCGTACCTGGCATTTGGTTGATAATTGTGGAAATGCTGCTGCCGATCAAATACAAATTATAAAGGTGAATGATACCATTGCTCCGACTTTCACCCGTCCGGCTGATATCACCATCTTTACTACAGCAAACTGCACCTATGACGCAAGTGTTGCAATTACTCACAATGTGACGGATGCTTCAGATAACTGCTCAACAGGTCTGGTGGCCACTTTTACTGATGAAATTACTAACGGCGCTTGCGAAGGAAACAAGATCATCACACGTACCTGGCATTTGGTCGACCATTGCGGAAATGCCGCTGCCGATCAGATACAGACCATCAAAGTGGAAGATAATATCGCCCCCGGCTTTACACGCCCTGCTGATATTACAATTTATTCAACTGAAAACTGCACCTATAATGCTGCTACTTATATTACAGGCAATGCCTCAGATATTTCGGACAACTGTTCCTCGAATCTTCAGGCTACATTTACTGACGTAGTTTCTGAAGGATCATGTCAGGGTGCTAAAGTAATCACCCGTACCTGGCATTTGGTGGACAATTGTGGCAATGCGGCTCCCGATCAGGTCCAGATAATTACCGTAAGCGATACTATAGCTCCTGTGATTACCTGTCCGGAAAATATTTCGGTCAATAACGATGCTGGACAATGCGGGGCTTATGTTATGGTTCCTCAACCCGGTGTTTTTGACAACTGCGGTTCCTTTACCATTATCAATGACGTGAATCAGACAGATAATGCTTCTGGTTTCTATCCTGTCGGTAGTAACGGAATCAGGTGGACTGTAACCGATGCCTGTGGCAATGTTTCTACTTGTTATATGACTGTCACGGTAACGGATAATGAAGCTCCTGTTATTGTTTGCCCGGAACCGGTGAAAAATTGTAAAGCCTTTTTCCAGCTCACTCCACCATTGGTTTCTGATAATTGCGGAATCGAAAGTCTTACAAGCAATGCACCCAATCCATTCCCCAGTGGTGAGACCATTGTAATATGGACGGCTACTGATATACATGGCAATGTTTCCACTTGTTCGCAAACTGTAAACACCTCACTCCTTTCATTAACGCCAGAAGCAACTTCGATGTTGCGTTGTAATGGCGTCAACGATGGCTTCATAACAATAACAGCTGACGGTGGTAATGCACCTTACACATACTCGCTCAACGGAGGTTCGCCACAGACTGGTAATGAATTTTCCAACCTACCGGCAGGCACTTATTTGGTTGCTGTGGCTGATGCTAATGAATGTATGACTACGTCCAGTATTACCATACAAGATAGACAAGCATTAATTTTGAATGAAGACGGTTCAAGTGATGCCAATTGCGCAGGAAAGAACGACGGCTCTGTCAAAGTATCTGTTTCGGGAGGTGTGAGCCCTTACCATTTCAATTGGTCTAATGGTGCTACTACCGATGTCATCAGCAACCTGGATGCAGGAGATTATTCATTGACGGTTACGGACAGCAACGGATGCCAGTTGAAGTATGTAAAGGCTATTATACCAGGAGTTCAGGAAGACCAACTGGTAATAAACAATGCATTTTCACCTAATGGTGATGGTATCAACGATTATTGGGTAATCAAAAATATCGATCAATATCCCGATAATGAAGTGGTGGTACTGAACCGTTGGGGTAATGAGATCTATTCAATGAAGAACTACGCAAATACATGGGATGGAAGCAACCTGAGCGAAGGCACCTATTTGTACATACTGAAGGTGAAAATGTGCGGCGAGGATAAAACCCTCAAAGGTTATATTACAATAGTCCGATAATTTTTAATAATACTAACAATTACTATCATGAAAAAACTAATAATAATAGCAGTAGTATTACTGACGGCATTATCGGGTTATGCTCAGCAAAACTCTCCCTTCAGTCAATACATTTTCAATATGATGCTGATCAATCCTGCTTATGTAGGGACCAAACAGCTGATTTCACTCGATGCAACATACAATACGCAATGGACGGGTTTTAAGGGTGCGCCAAGCACCCAAACCGTCAGTGCAGAAGGAGCCATCAACCAAAATATGGGTATAGGCCTTCATTTTCTGAACGACAGGATTGGGGCTCAATACCAGCAAGGGTTGTTCGCCAGTTATTCCTATATCATCCGCTTCAACGAAAAGTGGAGAATGTCTTTCGGTATAGCTGCTGGCATCTCTAACTTTACACTGGATGGGACCAAACTAATTATTGATAATCCCGATGATCCTTCAATACCCAAGACTAAGGTGAGTGCGGTGAAGTTCGATTCAAAAGCCGGGTTGTTTCTTTACAGCCAACGTTTCTATTTCGGTTTTTCGGTCACCGACCTTTTTGCCGATGTTTGGAAAAGTAAGGATTTATCAGTACCCAAACAAGTTCGGCACTATTATATCACTTCTGGCTATGTCTTCGATGCTGGTAAAAACCTGAAGATAAAACCCAGTCTACTGGTCAGAGAAGATTTTAACGCTCCCACCAATGTGGATGTCAATCTTTTCTTCCTTATCAAAGACCGGTTTTGGCTGGGGAGCAGTGTGAGGTTTGGGGCAAATATCTTTAAGGATCCCAGCCTCGACAATACCCTGCGTCACCGCGATGCTATGGTATTTATGACCGAATGGAACATCACACGAAGTCTCAGGATCGGATATGCTTATACTTTGTCGCTTACGGCTTTGCAGGGTTATTCGGGTCATGAGATAGAAGTAGGCTACACATTCCCCAAAAAGGCCGATACCAAAATGAGGACCCCCAGATATTTTTAATTTAAAACTGAATTCACTATGAAAACTATTATAAGATTACTACAGATCAGCGTTGCCGTCTTTGCTATATTGCTTCTCAGCGGTGTAGTCTCGGCACAGAGCAACCTGGAAAAGGCCCGCTTGCTGGCCTTAAACTATCAATATCCAAAAGCCATTGAACTATATAAGGCTTCATTCGATGCCATACCTCCCACCGCTGACGATGCCCGTGCACTGGCCGATTGTTACATGCAAATAAACGATACCAAATCGGCTACCCTATGGATGGGCAAGACGGTGGCTATGGCAGGTGCCAAACCTTCTGATGTGAAAACTTATGGCAAGTTATTGAAATCAGAAGGAAGATACGACGAAGCCATAGAACAATTCGATCATTATAAAACCATGGTGCCTGCCGAAAGCGATAAAGCCCAGGCTTGGATATCTTCCTGTCATATGGCAGAAGCCTGGACCCAAAAGCCGGATTTCATTGATGTCAGCAATGCAATGATGTTCAATACAGCGAATTCCGAATTTGGACTGATACCTTTTGGCAAAGGTTATATATTGACCACCGACCGTCCGACCAAGGATGTGAACAATAATTCAGATGATATTTATGCCTGGACCGGAAAGCCTTATCTAAAGCAGTATTATGTGGCTCTGAACGGCGATGAAAAGTCGGTTTATGCCATGCATCCTTTAAACGATATTAATTTCAAATACCACAACGGGCCCGGCACTTACAACGAGGATGACCAGACCATGTTATATACCCGTACCAAAATGGTCAGGGTGACCAAAAAACCGCTGAACGAAGATCCTACCAGTTGGGCTGACCATTCTACTGCAGATGATTACACCAATCGTCTGGAGATTTACACCGCAAAGTTCAGAAATAATAGCTGGACCGATGTGAAAGCATTTCCTTACAATAAACCGGAAGAATATTCTGTCGGACATCCGGCTGTTTCATCTGATGGCAATGTGTTGTATTTTGTATCTGACATGCCGGGAGGTTATGGAGGTTCGGATATATATTACTGCGAAAAGAAGGGAGAAGACGGATGGAGCTCGCCTAAAAATGCAGGACCCACTATCAATACCGAAGGCAACGAAGTTTTCCCTTTTATGGATGCCAAAGGCACTCTCTATTTTTCCAGCGACGGACTGCCCGGCATGGGGGGGCTCGACCTGTTTGCTGCCCAGGGAAGCAAAGATTCATGGTCAACACCTGAAAATCTTAAAGCACCTATGAACTCTCCCAAAGATGATTTTTCTATCTATTACGAGAACGACGGAAAATCGGGCTATTTCGCCTCAAACCGCGACGGAGGTTTGGGTATGGACGATATCTGGTATTTTGTAACTTCACCTCCTGTAAATCTAGTGTTGGCACTGGTGACAAAAGAAAAATTGGAAGATGGAAGCCTGCGTCCTCTAAAAGAGGTCGACATCGCTATGAAAAATAAAACTACTGACATGGTGACCAAGATGCCAACTGATGCTATGGGTAATTTATATACCCGTATCGACTGCGGTACGGCTTTCGAGTTGACGGGAACCAAAGACGGTTATTTTACCCAGACCAAAAATGTAGACAAGGTCAACTGCGTTTCCAAACATGATACGGTTTTCGTCGAGCTGACCTTCGACCGCATTATCATTGATAAGCCCATAGTGCTGAAGAATATCTATTACGATTTCGACAAGTGGAACATCAGGCCCGATGCCGCAATCGAACTGGATAAACTTGTGACTATTCTGCTCGACAACCCCAGCATAGAGATTGAATTGGGTTCGCATACCGATTCTCGTGGCTCCGATCAATACAACCAGGTGTTGTCGCAACACAGAGCCGAATCGGCAGTGAGCTATATCGTTGCCAATGGTATCGCCAAAAATCGCATCACAGCCAAAGGCTATGGTGAATCGGTTCCTGTAAATCTGTGCACCAATGGCGCTAAATGTACCGAAGAAGAATTTCAAATGAATCGCCGCACCGAGTTCCGTGTGACTAAGATCAACAAGGGACAGGTGTCGGAGATAAAGAGCACTCCATAATTTTGTTTTGGTTTTAGGTTTGAAACAGGGATACATGAATTTGTACCCCTGTTTTTTTAAGGGAATTGATGTTTAAAACAAAAGGGAACACTTTAAATACACTACCATGCTATCGGAGTGGGTGAATCTCATTTTTTGAAATTGAGATACCTTTATAAATATAAGAATCTGGATTGTATTGTTAAAGAAAATACTTTCTTAACCAACAAAAGTATTGTCAATTTTATGGGAAAGTCTATCTTTTGAGAAATCTCAAAATTTGCAAATGAGGATTTAAATTAATCCTTATGGATGAGAAGTTAGACTTTTCGATATGGAGATACCATATGTCGGTCTCAAAACCTTTCACTATTTTTGCCACATACTAATCATCCTTTTTTTTTTCCCCCTTAGTTGCGGCATTATGAAAGTTCATTTTCTTCTACTATTCTTTGTTTTTGTTGGTTTGTTTTGCCAGGCACAGAATAACGAAGAAGCTTTTCAAACTGTGAAAGGCCGCGTGGTGGATAAGGATTCCAAATCACCTGTTTGGGGAGCCGCCGTCAGGGTGGTCGATTCCACAAAATTACTTGCCACTGTTACCGATTCTTTGGGTTATTTCACCATTGCCAATGTGCCTGTGGGTCGTCGGATTATCAAAGTAAGTTTTGTGGGCTACGAAGATATCTTACTTCAGAACGTGCCGGTTACATCGGAAGAAGATATTGATCTCGATATCGAAATGGACGAACTCATACATAACCTGAAAGGAGTTACTGTGGTGGCCCGTATCGATAAGAATAAACCTTTAAACACCATGGCCAGCATCAGCGCCCGCTCGTTCAGCATTGAGGAAGCCCAACGCTTTGCCGGCGGCATCACCGATCCTTCGCGCATGGCACAAGCCTTTGCGGGCGTGGCGGCAACCTCCAATGGTAACAACGAAATAGTAGTCAGGGGCAACTCGCCCCGGGGTTTGTTGTGGAGGATAGAAGGCTTGGAGATACCCAATCCCAACCATTTCCGCGAAGACGAAGGCGCTACGGGAGGAGGTGTGTGTATGCTCAGTTCGAATGTAATTGCCAATTCCGATTTCTTCACCTCTGCCTTTCCTGCCGAATATGGCAATGCTCTTTCAGGCGTTTTCGATCTCAACCTCCGTAAAGGCAGCGACGAATATTTTCAGGGTTCGGTGGCCGTGAGTGTGGTGGGAACAGAAGCTTCTGTCGAAGGCCCATTGTACAAAAAACGCCAGTCTTCGTTTCTGATCAACTATCGTTATTCAACCTTTGCTTTGCTGCGGGCTGTGGGCATTAAAGTTTCAACCGAGAACATCATACCCAAATTTCAGGACTTTTTTTGTAACATAAGCCTGCCATCAAATAAACTGGGACGTACCACCCTCTTTGCCATTTTGGGTGCCAGCAGTTCGGGTACCAAAGCCATAAAAGATTCGCTTGTACTCATCGATAAAACCGAACGTTTCGAGGAATTCGACCAGGGTTATGTATGGATTGCCGGTTTGACAAACAACTATCTGTGCCGGAATAAGAAAACTTCATTCAAAACAGTGATTGCCGCTATGGGCGAAGACAATAAAATGACCAACGACACCATGGATTTCAGATTTAACGATCATAATATCTATAACGAAGACCTGGCGTATCGTACCATCCGGGCTTCGTTCACCGTAAATCATAAATTTAATAACAAACATACGTTGAGGGCCGGAGTCATCATAAGCGACGAGTACTACAATTTACATTCGTCGGGCTACGATTTTGATGTCCGACAAAACATGAAAGTGTTCTATATTAAAGGAAACACCGTCACCCTGCAGAGCTATATCGAATGGAAGTTCCGTATCAATGACAAGGTGACCATGAACACGGGTCTCCATTATTTGCAACTCTTTCTGAATAAGGATTTCTCGGTGGAACCCCGTTTCGGATTGATTTGGCAGATCAATCGGAAACAATCGCTTAGCGCCGGTTTCGGTCTTCATTCGCGTATAGAACCTCTTTCTATTTATCTTACCCGCATTCCGATGGCAGGCGATTCGAGCCGCATGCCCAACAAAGATCTTCCCTTATCGAAATCGATCCATACAGTGATAGGTTACGATTATTCTTTCTCGGAGAACATCCATTTGAAAATCGAAGCTTACTACCAATATTTGTTCAACATTCCTTCGGGCATGGGTGCCAATGAGCAGTTTTCGGTGATCAACCTTCGCTATGGTTTCGTCACCTTCCCGATGAACAGCAGCGGCAAAGGCAGAAACATAGGCCTTGATGTTACTTTCGAAAGGTATTACACGCGCTCTTACTATTTTATGGTCACCGGCTCGCTGTATGATTCGCGCTACACACCTGCCGATGGAAAAACCTATAATACCACTTTCAACGGCAATTATATTTTCAATGCCTTGTCGGGCAAAGAATGGAGCTTCGGCAAAAAGAAAAATAAAACCCTGGGCATCAACGGCCGCTTTTTATTTCGCGGAGGTATGCGCTATCAGGGTATTGACATTGTTGCGTCCAACCTGGCAGGCGAGGCTGTGTACAATACCGGAGAGAATTATACGCTCAAAACGCCCAATGTTTATAATGTCGATCTGGGTTTGAATTTCAAATACAACCGTAAGAAGTATTCCTGGGTGCTGTCAATCGATATCGATAACCTTACCAATCAGAAAAGCATCATTGGGATGAAATACATCGTTTACACAGGAAGTGTCAAATACGACTACGACCTGCTTTTGTTGCCCATCTTGAGTTTTAAAATTAACTTTTAGAAAAAAAAAGACCTCAAAGGTTTTAAAAACCTTTGAGGTCTGAAAAAAATAGCTGACGATTCCCGACTATTCTGTTTTAATCAGTTTTTCGCGGTAAATTTTTTCAGCAGTCACCACAGTATAGATATAGGTCCCAACTGGTAAAGCGGAGCCATCGAAGGCAAAATAATTTTCACCCTCATTCAGGTTCATCGCTTCGGAATGCACCAGTTGTCCCAAATAGGAATAAACGTTTAGGGTGGCATTCTCATTTTTGTCTGCCGAAAGGCCGATCTGAGTTGCATAGCTGAACGGATTGGGATAACTCCGGATAAGTCTGGTTGGTCCTACGTTGTTATCAACACCGGTAACATCATCAACTATTAGAGGTAAGGTGAATCCTTTAACATTATTCTGGGGCACTGGAAATCCTAAAACTGAAACACTTGCGTCGACATAAATATAGATACTGTCTGTGCCGGCCAAAGTAGGTGTACCTGAGAAGGTAACACATTGCCAACTCAGCGGAAGCCAATTCGCCCAAGAGGAGCCACCCGCGCTGTTCACTGCCATCCATGCATTGCCTGAACTTAGAAAATTGGTGAGATGATTAAACCTGATCCAGATGACAGGATACCCCTGAGCATGACCCGGAATTCCAATGGTGAATACCTGTGTATAAGGGTAGCCAACGGTAGCATGAGGCAGGGGAGTTGGGAGCAAAACACCCGAATCAGGCACAGTAGTATATCCGGGGTGGTTGGTGTTGACACAGGTTGTTTGTGCCTGAACAACTTGGCTGAACATCATTGTCATAATAATGACATAAAACATAAAGGCTTTTTTCATGATCGTTGAGTTCTTTACAGGTTTGTTTTAGGAATGAAAAAGTAAAATTACTCATTTACTGCCTGTCAGCGAGTTGACAAGGCAAAATATTATTAACAGGGTTATTAATACATAGAGCAATTGTTTAGTTTTTGTTTTAAC
>CAZNRQ010000058.1:4439-11064 GCA_964574845.1 uncultured Bacteroidales bacterium | reverse complement strand
CTATAAAAATAACAATATAAAAACAAAATAAACGACGATAAAATGATTTTTATCAATAATAAAGAAAGGATAGATCATGATGAAATCAGTTCAGCCAATGACAAAATAAAAAGAGGAAGGATCTTACTCATCCTTCCTCTTAAAAAGTAAACCCTTAAGCGGGAATCAGCTGAGCTTTTCCACTATTTTAAGCAGCAATTGTGTCACATTGACCACATTCTTTTGAAAAACTTCCAGAATGGCCTCCCAACTAACGGGAGCTTCGTCGGTTTTCCAGCAATCGTAGTCGGTACTCAGCGCAATGGCGGCATATGGTATGGCGGCTTCGTTGGCCAGCATACATTCGGGGGCAGTGCTCATGTTGATCACATCGGCTCCCCATTGTCTGAACATTTTCGATTCGGCCCGTGTCGAGAAACGGGGGCCTTCAATAGTGATCACAGTGCCTGTCTTATGAAACTGCAATGACAATTCCGAGGCGGAGTCAATGATGATGTTGCGCAGCTCTTCCGAAAAAGGATCGGCCATGCCGGTATGTATGGGTTGGTGTGGTTCGAAAATTTCGGTGAAGGTGGTTTTTCGGAATCGCGTAAAATCTATGAATTGATCCAGCACCACCATATGGCTGCGGCCAATTTCTTCCCTGAGGCTTCCGCAGGCAGTTGTAGCAATGATGTGGGAGCAGCCCATCAATTTCAGTGCATGAATGTTTGCCCGGTTGTTGATCTGGGTAGGAGGGATGGTATGTTCGCGTCCGTGTCGCGAAAGGAATACCACAGGCACACCTAATATTTCGCCTTCCATCAGCGTTGAGCTGGGTGTACCGTAGGGTGTGCCCACGGCATGCTCCTGAGGGTTCTTAAAGATATCCAGTTTTTCGAGGCCCGAGCCTCCAATGATTCCTAGTTTCATTTTGTTTATTTTAAATGATCTTATTTCTATGCCACCAAGGCGCCAAAGCACCAAATCTCACAAAGAAAAAATGAAAAATGCCTCAAAACTTCTTGGTGTATCTTAGCGTCTTAGTGTCTTTGTGGCAATTTTTTTTTCAATAGTGTCAGCAAATGTTGTTACTTTTCTGCATTACAATATCCTCATTCCCCAAATCAAAAATCTTAAATCTTAAATCAAAAATCTTAATTTCTAAGTTGATTCTGATTGGGTTCGTCTTTTTTGATGAAGCCATTCAAAATGCTGCTTACGAAGGAAACCACCAAGCTGAACAGCAGTGCCCACCAAAATCCTTCAATATAAAACTTTGGATTGTTGATAATATAATAGGCTAGAAGAGCAATAATTGCATTAATAACCAGAATAAACAGTCCAAGGGTTAGAACTGTAGCAGGAATACTGATAAACATCAAGATTGGTCGAACAATGGCATTCAGTATAGCTAAAATTAGTGCCACAATAATCCCCATAAGGTAATCATCGACACGAATATGTGGATTCAATAGCCAGCCGGCGACCATTACGGCGCAAGCGGTGAAAAGGACTTTTACTATAAAACGCATAGAACTTATTTTTTGTGTAAAGTTACTTATTTCTAAAGTATTTGCCTGATTTTGCTCAAACATTTCAATGTTTTTGTACTTTTACGTCCATGTTTTCCGTAAAGAAGGTTCTGACTATTATTTTCATACTCTTGAGTATACATAGCCGCGCCCAGTATTTCGATATGGGCCAGGATCCTGCTTCGGTGAAGTGGCGGATGATAAAAACACCACATTTCAGAGTAATTTACCCCCGCGAAATAGAGGATCAGGCTCAGCATCTTGCCAATATGCTGGAAGATGTGTACGTCCCTTTGAGTGCTTCGCTGAAAGTGAAGCCGGTGAAGATATCCATCATACTGCACAATCGTTCGGTCACTTCTAATGCCATGGTGCCCTGGGCACCCAAACGAATGGAATGGTATACCACTCCCGGCCAGGATGATTATGCCCAGCCCTGGTTCGACCAACTGGCACTGCATGAGTTCAGACATGTTGTGCAATATTCCAAAATCAATACAGGATTTACTAAGGTGTTGTCTTATCTTTTCGGACAACAGATCACTGTTGCGGTTTTCGGGGCGTTTGTTCCCCTGTGGTTTGTCGAGGGCGATGCCGTTGTATCTGAGACTGCCTTCAGCAATAGCGGTCGTGGCCGACTACCTTCATTTGAGATGGAATTGCGTTCGCAATTGCTCGAAAAAGGCATCTATTCTTATGATAAAGCTGTCTTCGGTTCCTATAAAACCTTCACACCCGATCGATACGTACTCGGGTATCACATTATTGCGGGTTCGCAAAAGGCATTTTCGTATGATGTCTGGGAAAGTGCCATGAACCGCACGGCCCGTATGCCTTATATGATAGTTCCCTTTAGCAGCGGTATTCATAAAAAGACACGGCTGACCAAGGTGCAGATGTATAAACTCTCGTTGCAGACTATAGAAAACCAATGGAGGATTCAGGACAGCGGCATCGCTACTACCAAAAGCGAACTGCTTTCGAAAAAGCCCAATAAGTTTTACAGCAGCTATCATCATGGCAGTTTTATGGATAACAATACTTATTTGACCGTGAAATCGGGCATGGACGACCTTACCCGACTGATACGCATCGACAGCAAGGGAAAAGAAAAACGTTTGTTCACTCCCGGACAGTATTCTTCGGCCTCCCTGAGTTTTGCTTCCAACAAAATAGTCTGGGCCGAAACTACCAACGACCCCCGTTGGGAAAACCGATCTTATTCGGTAATCAAAACCTACAATATTCTAACCCACCGAACCCATCAACTGACGCATCGATCGCGTTATTTTGCACCATCATTGAATCATCAGGGAAATAAGATTGTTTGTGTGGAACAGACCATTGAAGGAAATTCTTTTATTGTAATACTGGATGCCGAGACCGGGGCCGTTTTGAACAGCGAACCAGCCATTGCGGGAGATTATATCATGACTCCTTCCTGGTCCGATAAGGATGATGAAGTGGTTTACATCGCCCTAAACCGTTTGGGCAAACGACTGCGCCTGTGGAATACCAAAGACGAAACCAAAGACCTTACGCAACCTTCGTTTGTGAACATACAACAACCAAAGAAGTGGGGAGATTATATTTATTTCGTCGGGGCTTATTCGGGCATCAACAATATCTATCGGTTAGACAGCGCAGGACAGATAGTGCGCATTACTTCATCCCGTTTCGGTGTGACCGATCCCACCATTTCGGTCGATGGGAAAGAGATCATCTACTCGGATTATACCGCCGGGGGTTATAAACTGGTGAAAGCCTGCGTTGATTCATTGCCCAAACTGCCCCTGATGGAGGTTGCCAATACATCCATAAAGTTGTACGAAACCGTGACCGGCGAAACCCAACCTTTAGATCTTTACGAAGCCCCCCAAACAAAATATTCTTCGCAGGCTTACCTCAAGTTCCTGCATCTTTTCAATTTTCATAGTTGGGGTCCTTTGTCAATCGATGCCGACAACACAAGTATCAAACCCGGTCTGGAAATAGTATCACAGGATCTTTTAGGTACGTTGGTGACTAGTGCCGGTTACGATCATAAATGGAACTATGCCAACCAGCAATTCTATGCCAAGGTAAGCTATCGCGCTTGGTATCCGCAGTTCGACGTTAATGTGAGATACGAAATGAACAAGCAGGATTCGGTGAAATGGGATATTTTTTCGGCCAAGATCAATATGAAAGTTCCCGTTAACCTTTCGGGAGGGGAGTACTTCCGTTCTATCCAACCCCAAATTGGATATTCTTTTGCTAACATTATTCCCGGGAAGAATTATCCTTCTGAATCTTTCTCGGGATATTATCAGTCGCTCACTTATCGGCTTTACGCCTATAATGTTCGTATGGTCTCACTGAAAGATATTAATCCGCGATGGGGACAGATGCTGGATATCAGCTATCAGCATGCGCTCAACAGTGGCTATCAGTTGGGGAATATTTTTTCTGTAGAGACTATGTTTTATTTTCCGGGAATAGGAAAACATCACAGTTTGAACGCTTATCTGGGTTATCAACAAATTAATGCCGAAACTTATGGCTTTCCGGATGTAATTGCCTCGCCTCAAGGCATTCCTTTGAATGGATTTCATCAGATGCTTACCGGAAAATTCAGTTACGAGATGCCCCTGTTTTATCCTGATTGGAGCGTGTTCTCGGCGCTTTATATCAAACGTTTCAGGGCAGGTTTGCACTACGATCAGGGGTTTATCATGGACGAAAAACACAGAACCGCGGCTTACAACTCGGCAGGTTTGTCATTGCTCGGTGATTTCCATATTGCCGGTTTTCTGGCTCCTATCAGCCTTGGATGCCGCGCCACTTATACTTTCTACAATAAAAAGATCATTTATGAGTTGATCTATAGCATCAACTTCAATCAATTGTATTTCAAACCCAAGTTTTCGCGTTTGAATGATTGATGCGCGATGTAATGTATTGGTAAAATGAAACATCTTAGTGCAGTTTTAGTTTTTTATTTGCTGTTTGCTGCAGGGGCAATGGCGCAGGTGGATAGCTCGCGGGCCTTGGTTAAGTATACACAGGATTTTAAATTTCAGGATGGTATTTTCATGAATTTCGGTGAGTTTAAAAATAATACGCCTTCGGTTACTCAATTTGAGGTAGTAAAAGATAAAACTTCGGGCGACGGAACCAATATCTACCTGAAATATTCCATACAGGACACTTCGGACAGTAAAAAGAAGATGACAAATAAAACATGCTTTGGTTTTTCGAAAAATGGAGTTTTATATTTCTCTGATGGCAACAACGGCTTTTACCGTATGTTTATCGTTGGCGCGCTTTCACATTTTATGCAATATCAGCCTATCTATAATTCTTATGATAATTTTTATGGCAATACCACAGGGCTTAATTTCTCAGGCAATGAACTGAGGGAATATGTGCTGGATTTCCAGACGGGAGAGACATTTGTATTCACTTATCGCAATTTCAAGGATTTCCTGAAGACTCATGATGAAGAACTGCTTAAGGAACTCGAAAAAACTAAGAACAAAAGGGATATGATTCATCATTTCCTTTTGAAATATAACGAACGGCATCCGGTTTATTTTCCTGCAAAGTAGTTTTCTTCCAATCTGCCACCAAAGCACCAAAACACCAAGATTCACCAAAGTAAACCCGAATTTAACTATCCACACAGAGTCAAAAATCTATTGTGAACAGCAAGATTTGTATATCTGTATATCCAAGAATGCCATCCTGAATTGCTGACAGATATCATGGGTTGGCGAATCCACCGTGGAATACAAGACTGCTTACGGCAATTTGTCGTAAATTTGTTGTCACATGAAACTAAAAGAGACTTCATCAAGACCACTACTGCAAAGAAATTTATACGGCTTTTTATTCATCTTACTGTTTATACTGCCATTGTCTGAAGCTTTCGCCCAGTGCAATGGGTCCACCGCCCTGTGCGATCGTCGCTATAACGAAGTGGCCTACCTGACCACCCACAATGCTTTTAATTGTTCGGCGGCGGGTTTTCAATATCCCAATCAGAATCATACTCTTACAGATCAGTTACATCATGGCGTTAGGGCTTTGATGCTCGATGTGCACGACCTGCTGGGGGTGCCTACGGTGTATCACGGAACCTTTGTGTTAGGCTCCCAGCCTTTCGCATCCAATTTGAATGAGATCAAAGCCTTTCTGGATTCAAACTCCAATGAGGTGGTCACTATAATACTGGAATGCTATGTGAGCGCCAATGCCATAGAGACTTCGGTGACCAACGCCGGCCTCATGCCTTATGTTTTCGCGAAAGACACCAATACGCCCTGGCCCACCCTGCAGGATATGATAAGCAGCGGAAAACGCCTGGTTATCTTTACCGATGTGGATGATGCCTCGCCTGCCCAGGACTGGTATCATTATGTGTGGAATTATGCTGTGGAAACCAACTATGTGGTGAGCGACACTTCCGGTTTTACCAGCAATTTCAACCGCGGCGATTCGCTGAACGAATTTTTTATATTAAATCACTTTGTCACCAATGCCCTTTTGGGATATGGATCGGCCACGGATGCCGCCATAGCTAATTCCAATCCTTTTTTTATGACTAGGGTGAATACCTGTATGGCAGAGAAAAACAAATTTCCGAATTTCGTTACCGTCGATTTCTACGAACTGGGCGATGCCATGACCGTGGTGAATACCCTAAACGGCATGGACTGGTATGGTATGCCTCCGAAAGGAGCAACCACTAAAGATATAATAGTATATCCCAATCCCGCCACTGACCATATTACTATTGGCCCGGGCAATAATGAAGCTTATTCAGGAGGTAGTGTGAAGATCTTCAATCTGGCAGGGCAGGAGGTGATGCGAAGCGAAATAACTCAGTTGCCTTTCACACTGAGCTTGCCCGACGAAATGAAAAGCGGCATGTACCTGATAGAATTGTGTAACAATCAGCAGATACCTTTGTTTTACAGTAGGATATTGAAGCGCTTTGATAAATAATCCTGGTATCAGGAACTGTTATTCTTCACTTTACAGATATTTTCCTTGTTTCGAAAATAATGCGATACAACGCGTTGGGATGGGTTATTTTCATGCAGAAATGCAATGCCACAAAAAGGATT
>CAZNRQ010000058.1:0-4339 GCA_964574845.1 uncultured Bacteroidales bacterium | reverse complement strand
CAGGACTATTTCCCATTTTATGCGCCTAAATATAAGTGAATTATATCTGGCAAGCTGATTCTTACATCCGCTTAGTGTGATCTTAGAGTCTTTGTGCCTTAGTGGCTTTCCTTTTTCGCCATAATAATCCTGCCGGTTTTCCAACAACTCAAGGCACTTAAGGCATTTTAGGTACTTCGCACTTTTTTACTCCCTCTCGTGCAGTCCGCACTCCTTTTTGCCCGTATCTTCCCACCACCATCGTCCGGCGCGGGCATCTTCGCCATCCATAACGGCCCGGGTGCAAGGAGCGCAGCCTATGCTTTTGTAGTTTTTGTCGTGAAGTTTGTTGTAAGGCACATTCTCTTTGCGTATCATGACCCACACTTCTTCTTCCATAAAATTGATCAGCGGATTCACCTTCAGTATGCCGAAAGCCTCATCCCATTCGAACAACTGCATGTCGGCCCTAAATTCCGATTGCTCGTGCCTAAGACCCGTAATCCAGCATTGCTTTCCCGTAAGGGCACGTTTCAGAGGTACTATCTTGCGCACATGGCAGCATTGTTTGCGGTTCTCAACACTTTCGTAGAAAAGATTCACGCCTTTGCTGTTCACCATGGCTTCCACTTGCGAAGCCTCAGGAAAATATACTGCGATATTCAACCCATACTTTTCGCGGGTTCTTTCCATCAGGCTGTAGGTTTCGGGATACAGACGTCCGGTATCGAGGGTGAAAACGGGTATAGAAATTTTTTCCGTGGCGATAATATGGGTTAGCAGCTGATCTTCGGCGCCCATACTGCTTGAAAGTGTGGTAGTGCCGGGAAAGCGGTCCGCACAAAACTGCATGATAGCGGCTGGCGTTGCCTGCGACCAGGTATTATTGAGTTCGTTGATTTCGATTCGGGTCATTATTTTGTTCTTCTTATTTTCGATAAATTATTCCTGCAATATAATGTCGTACCTACGGCACTTGCTTTTTAATGTAATGATGTTGCTACCATAATGTCGTACCTACGGTACTATTATCAGCCTCGTAGAGGCGGCAGTTTGGTAGAATAATCAAAACGGGCATTTAGTAAGCCCCGTATGGGGCGACATTATTGGTTGATTCATTTTATGATGCTTCATAAAGGGTTATTATACTCCAATATTCGAAAAAGATTATTTCTTCAAAAAATATTCCAGCGTGCCGGTTTCATTCAGTTTCACACCTTTTTCGGTATGATGCACTGTGCAACATTCGTTATTAGCATCGTGCTGAAACAATAGCACATAGTTATGATCGGCAGCTTCTTTTACAAAGGCGGTCTTTTCGTCCATTGAAATCAGGGGGCGTGTATCGAAACTGGCCACATAAGGCAGCGAAACATGCCAGGCTGTAGGAATGAAATCAGCCATATACACCAGGGTTTTCCCCTTATGTTTGATAACAGGCAGCATCTGTCCGTCGGTATGTCCGTTTACTATCTTCAACAAAATGTTTTTGGTCAGATGACATTCTTTCTCAACAAACTTAAGCTTCCCCGACTTTTCGATGGGGTCTATGTTCTCGTTGAGGTATGAGGCTTTTTCGCGGGCATTGCCATTTTTGGCCCAGTTCCATTGGGCTTTGCTGCACCAATAAGTAGCATTCTTGAACAAAGGGACCACCTCGCCTTTATCGTTACGCCGGAAAGCACCCCCGCAATGGTCGAAATGCAGATGAGTGAACACCACATCCGTCACCTGCAGAGGAGAAAAACCTTTGGCTTTTACCGACTTTGCCAGATTGTCCAATCCGGACACATGAAAATTGCTGCGAAACTTTTCATTCTGTTTGTTGCCAATACCGGTATCGAAAACAATCAGCCTTTTCTCATCTTTGATCAAAAGGTTGCGCAGCGAACAGGTGAGCATGTTGTTTTCGTCCGGAGGATACATTTTGCTCCACATAGATTTGGGGACCACGCCGAAACAGGCGCCTCCGTCGAGTTTAAAACTTTCGGCATGCACAAAGTGAATCTCCATAACAGTTTTTAATTAGGTGTCGTAATGCAAAATTACGAATTATAAGCCAAAAAAAAGGCTGCCCAACAAAAGGGGCAGCCTTTTTACATGGATTTTATAAACTTATTGCACAAAAGTCATCTCGTCGATAAGATTTTTTGCACCGGCATATTTGTCGATAACAAACATCACATAGCGGATATCTACACAAATGGTCCTTTGCACTTCGGGCTCATAGGCAATATCTCCGCTCATAGCTTCCCAGTTGCCGTCGAAAGCTATGCCTATCAGTTGTCCGTCACCGTTGATTACCGGGCTGCCCGAGTTGCCGCCCGTAATATCAAGGTTGGCAGTGAAGCAGACATGCATCTCACCGTTCTGACCATAGCGGCCATAATCCTTGGCTTCGTACAATTGTTTCAGTTTGGCAGGAACGATGAACTCGTCATTGGTAGGATCTTCTTTTTCCATAACACCTTTCAGGGTGGTGAAATAGTTGTAATGAACTGCGTCGGCAGCATCATAATCCAAAACCTTACCATAGGTCATACGCATGGTCGAATTGGCGTTCGGATAGAACTTTTTGTCGGGATTCATTTCGCGCAGGCCGGCAATAAACAGTCGGTTTCCTTTTTCTTTCTTTGTATCAATATCGCCCAGCTTTCCGTACAATCCGCGAATGCAATCGACCATAGATAGGGTGATCTTAAATCCCGGATCGTTGGCTATTACTTTATAAGTAGGTTTGTCGAGGAAAGCCATGAGTTTTGCCTTGTCAACGAAAATTGATTTTGCAAAAACCTCTGTCGCCCACTTATTGAAATCGCCTTTGAATTTTTTATCCACCTCATTGGCAAAAATATCAGGCCATTGTTCTTTGGGAACTTTATCGTAATACATTTTCAGCAGGGCAACAAAGAGTTTCTTGTCGGTAGGTTGATTATAATCCTTAAAGAATTTTTCCACTTCAGGTTTGAACCCGTCAGCCATGGTTTTGATGTCACCATCAAAGGAAGCCTTAACAGTTTTGTCCTTAGCTTTATCTTGTGCCTGCATTTTCATATACATCTGGAATGCGCCAAACGAAAAATAGATAAACTCCGCACCCTGGAAAACGGCTTCTTCCAGATATTTCATACTGATGTTATACTTCTTTTCGTCTGCATAGGCATCGGCTACTAGCTTCAGTGCATCTCCGTATTTCTCTTTGCGTGAATTATCGGCATTCACCCATGTTTCAAACTGGTTTTCCAGTTCTTTCTTCTTATCATATACATCCAGGCGTTTCAATCCTTTGGTTTGCCCGATAAAATATTTCCAATAGTTGGCTGATTGAGCATATTTGGAAGCATATTGCAGTTTAATTTTAGGGTCAGAATCCATATCTTCTTTCATCAAAGATAATTTCTCGGTACGAACAGCCACAGTAACAGGATTGGATTGTTCCAGAGCCAGCTGCACACCATAGGAAGTCAGGTAACGATCGGTAGTTCCGGGATATCCCCAGATCATAGAGAAATCATCTTTCTTAACACCTTTCAAAGAAATTGGCAGGTGATATTTGGGTTTCAGAGGAATGTTTTTGTCTGAATATTCAGCAGGAGATCCATCGGGAGCGGTATAAATTCTTAGCATGGAGAAGTCGCCGGTATGACGTGGCCACATCCAGTTGTCGGTATCGCCACCAAATTTTCCAATAGCTGATGGGGGAGCACCACACAAACGAACATCTTTGTAGATGGTGTAAACAAACATGTAGAATTCGTTGTTGTTGTAGAAACCCTTTACATCCACTTCGTATTTTCCTTTTTCTGAAGCTTCCTTTTCAAGCTTTTTGGTTACTTTGCTTATCGCAGCATCTCTTTCATCTTCCGACATCTTACTGTTGACATCAGCAAGAACTTTATCCGTTACGTTTTCCATACGGACCAAAAAGGCTGCTGTTACGCCTTCGCAGCGCAATTCTTCTTTCAGGCTGAAAGCCCAGAAACCATTGGTCAGGTAGTCATGCTCTACAGAACTTTGACTCTGTATAGCATCAAATCCGCAATGGTGGTTGGTAAGCAACAATCCCTGGTCAGACACAACTTCTGCAGTACAGAAATGCATGCCACCGCCATCAGCACTGCCTAAACCTACTACGGCATCTTTTAGCGAAGCGTTATTTACATTATAAAGCTCATCGGCTGTGAGGTGAAGGCCCATTTTCTGCATATCCACATAGTTCAGGCGGTCTACGAGCATAGGAAGCCACATGCCTTCGTCGGGTGGATTGGTAGCAAATAATCCGGTTCCCAGCGAAAAGCACATCAAAATAGAAACAAATAGTTTTTTCATGGTTTTTACTTGATTAAATTAATATTAAGAG
>CAZNRQ010000057.1:0-11245 GCA_964574845.1 uncultured Bacteroidales bacterium | reverse complement strand
ACGTATACCACCAATCCCTAAAAGTAATTCCTGTTTGAAACGAAGTTCGGTTCCTCCACCATAGAGGTTATGAGTGATAATCCTGTCTTCGGGTAAGTTCTCTTCAATGTCCGTGTCGAGCAGATAAAGATGTGTTCGCCCTACTTCCACTTTCCATACTTTGGCAGTAATGCTGCGACCGGGAGCCGCCAGATGCACTTTCACCCAGTTGTTGGTATCGTCTTCATCCGAACCTTCCTTGCGCACCGGTATCAATGGCAGGTGTGAATATTTCTGAGGAGGATAAGTGGCTATTTGATCTCCCAATAAAGATATGCTCTGGTCGAAATATCCATAGCGATAGAGTAAACTAACCCCAATGATGTTGGCATTGGAGTCGCTGGCTTCTTTCAAGTAGTCTCCGGCCAATATACCCAAACCACCGGAATATATCTTCAGGGAATGATGCAGACCGAATTCCATACTGAAATAGGCTACTTCTTCTTTAGGTTTCTCGGGACCGCTGCATAAGTACTTCTGAAATTTGAGAAATACGCTTTGCATGCGTTCGCAGAAAGCATCGTTCTTTTCCAGTGCCTGATAATCCTCATAATTGAGGTTTTCGAGCAGGGCAATGGGGTTTTGTTTCCATGTTGCCCATAATTCGGGATTGATGGATTCAAACAATTCAATGGCATCGTTGTTCCATGTCCACCATAGGTTGCGTGTTAGCTTATAGAGGGGCGACAGACGTTCAGGTATGCTGGGTTTTACCAGTACTTTTTTCCATACGGCATTCATTTGCTCTTTGGGCTTCACGTCCAAAAGCAGAGAATGGGTCTTGGTCTTATATTGTTCATAGCGCAGGGCAGCTTTGTGCAAAGCAATATCGTAGGCAGTAAAATAATTTTCAGCCAGATTTATCCATAAAGCAGATTTCGAAAGTTCGAGAGCTTTTTCGCGGGAAATGTTTTTCTTGTCTTCGGATGAATTCACAAACGAAAGAACCCTCTCGGTAATATATCGGGTAACTTCAGCACTGTTCTCATCATCACGTGTGATCACGGTAACGAAATTATCGGGATCGCTGGTGGTTTCTTTCACCCATGCACCGAATCCTGCCAGCGTAGTAGTGATGGTAGGAATATGGAAAGCAATACTCTCCAGCGGAGTATATCCCCAGGGCTCGTAATAGGAGGGGAATATGGTCAGGTCGAAACCAATGAGGAAATCATAGTAAGGAATATTGAAAATACCATCCTCACCATCCAGATAGGTAGGGACAATAACGATCTTCACCTTATCCGAAGCACTGTTGGTAAGTTTATTCTCCCTGATACGCATAATCATGGGGTCTGAATCGTAGTTGTGGAGGTAATGGGTGCAGAAATCGTTGGTCACCGGCTTGTCGAAGTTTCTTAATTGCATTCGTTGCAAGAGCTCGGCGGAAGGCGCTATATTATGAGCGGGAACAGCAATAAAGGCCACAATGTTTTGATTCAACTGATCACTTTTGTTGAGCTGACCCAGTGAGTCAATATAAAGGTCTATGCCTTTGTTACGGAATTCGTAACGGCCGCTGTTCAACAGGTAAATGGTATCATCTGCAAGAGGCTGATTGAGCAAAGCTTCGGCTACTTCTTTTATCTTATGTCGCGATTGGCTTCGGGCTTCTTCAAATTTATCGGCAGGTGGCACAAATGCATCGTCGAAACCATTGAGGGTGATAACATCCACACTTTTTTCGAGAAAATGAGTGCATTCTTCCGCAGTGATCTCACTAACGGTGGTAAAACAATCGCTATTCTGGGCAGAGAGTTTTTCGAGTGAATATTTCGAAACCACACCCATTTGTTTAGCCAGTTGTTCCGGGTTGTAATCGGTCATGTGTCCATACAAAGGCAGGTTGTTGCCGGCAATGCATCTTCCCAGAACCGTAGCGTGGGTAGTAAGCACTGTCCCTATCTGGGGAGCCTTATCATTCAGGAACAATACACCTGTTCCGGTCATCCACTCGTGAAACTGGGCTATGATACGATCGTGGGCAGAAAGGTTGAATTCGTAAAAGCTTTTGATGATATATCCGGCAGCAACTCCAAACAAAGCGGGCTCAATGTAGTCCCATTGTCCGCTGATGGAATCCAAATGGAATTTTTCCCACAGTCTGGAGAAAACAATGTCCTTTTGTATGAAGAATGGAGTAAAGTCGACCAGTATTACAATAGGACTGCCGGTAATGTTCCAGCGGCCAATCTTGAATTTCAGTCCTTCGCTTTCGGCTTTAACACACCAGGAGCGGTAAAGAAATTTATCTTCTATGAATTCGGGGTTGTTTCGGGTTTCTTTCCAAACGTCGGGGCCTATCAGTATGTAATTATCTTCAAGTTTCTTTTGTATAGACGGAGCTTTTGTAGATATAACCGTATAGATTCCCCCCACTTTGTTGCACACCTCCCAGCTTACTTCGAATAAATAGTCAGGAATCAGTTGGTTTTGAGTAGTCATTATTGAGTTTTTTAAAAAGGATTGCAAAAGTACTCAAAATTTAGGAGATTTTTTTGCAATTATATTAGGAATTCCACATGACTTTAATCATAAAAGTTTAATTTTGTATAGCTAGGTTAGAGATATTTTATAGTCACCCGGCATAACGTAAACGATTGTATAATTAATTCAAATTCAAATGGCTTTACTGGCAAAAGGAGAAAAAGCACCTGAGTTCACTGCGGTTGATCAGGAGGGGAAATCCATCAGTCTGAAACAGTTTTCGGGCAAAAAGGTGGTGTTGTATTTCTATCCCAAAGATAATACCCCCGGATGTACGGCTGAAGCCTGCAATCTGCGTGATAATTACAAAATGCTAACCGATAAAGGCTTTGTTATTATTGGTGTAAGTGCCGACAACGAAAAATCGCATCAGAACTTTATTACCAAGTTCGATCTTCCATTCCCTTTGATCAGTGATACGGATAAAGCAGTTTGCAAACTCTTCGGAGTATGGGGACCCAAGAAATTCATGGGACGCAGTTTCGATGGTATCAACCGTTCCACTTTCGTTATTTCTGAAAAAGGAATTATCGAAGCGGTGTTTGCGAAAGTGGACACCAAAAATCATTCACAACAAATACTCGACGAATTAAAAATCAAATAAATAATAAATATTATGGCAAAAAATGTTGACGAAAAAAAAGACGCTGCAAACAATAGTGAGAAGCTAAAGGTATTGCAGCTTACATTAGATAAAATTGAAAAATCTTATGGCAAGGGAACGATCATGAAACTTGGCGATGAACCCATAGGTAATATTGAATATATTTCTACTGGTTCTATTGGGGTAGATGTAGCTTTAGGTGTGGGCGGTTTCCCAAAAGGGAGAGTGATTGAGGTATACGGCCCTGAATCTTCCGGTAAAACAACACTGGCTTTGCATGCCATTGCGGAATCTCAGAAAAAAGGTGGTATTGCCGCTTTTATTGATGCTGAACATGCTTTCGACAGCAGCTATGCTCAAAGACTGGGTGTGGATATAGAAAATTTATTGATTTCGCAGCCCGATAATGGTGAGCAGGCTTTGGAAATCACAGAGAATCTTATTCGTTCAGGAGCTATTGATATCATCGTTATTGACTCTGTTGCCGCATTGACTCCCAAGAGCGAAATAGATGGCGAAATGGGCGATTCGAAAATGGGATTACAAGCGCGTTTGATGTCGCAGGCATTAAGAAAACTGACTGCTACCATTAGCAAAACAGGTTGCTGCTGTATTTTCATCAACCAGTTGCGCGAAAAGATCGGTGTGATGTTTGGCAATCCCGAAACCACTACCGGTGGTAATGCTTTGAAATTCTATGCTTCGGTTCGCGTTGATATCCGTAAGATCAATCAGATCAAAGAAGGGGATGCTGTTATGGGTAACAGAGTTCGTGTAAAAATAGTGAAGAATAAAGTAGCGCCACCATTCCGCATGGCCGAAGTTGACATCATCTATGGAGAGGGATTCTCTAAGATCGGTGAAATCATTGATCTGGGTGTGGAAAAAGAGATCATCAAGAAGAGCGGTTCATGGTTTAGCTATAACGAGACTAAACTCGGTCAGGGAAGAGAGGCTGTGAAGCAATTGTTGGCCGACAATGTCGAACTGGCCGACGAACTGGAAGCCCTCATCAGGGAGAAATTAAAATAAGCGTTTGCATTTATGAAAATTCTAAGTAATACAGTATTACTGCTGGTGGCGGTATTGTTCTTTGCATGCGGAGGTCATCAAAAGGGGAAAGATGAATCGGTAAAGACCGATTCACTGCCTGCCGATCTGGCTGCTTTAAGTAAGAAGATTGCCGATGACCCCAATAATGCTAAATTATATGATCAGCGCGCTTCTTATTATCTGCAGAATAAAGATCTGGATAAAGCTCTGGCCGATGCCAACAAGGCTATTATTCTCGATCCTAAGACATCAGGCTATTATCTCACTCTTTCGGATGTGTATTTTGCCGGTGGTAAGATAACCAAGTGTCAGGATGCCCTAACCAAAGCCTGTGAAATAAATCCTGAAGATAAGGATGCTTTTCTGAAGTTGGCAGAATTGTTCTATTACATGAAGGACTATAAGAAGACCTTTGAGAATACTTCTAAGGCCTTAAAGATAGATAATCTGAGTGCCAAAGCTGACTTTATCAATGGAATGGCCTTGAAGGATATGGGCGATACTGTAAAAGCAGTTAAGAGTTTTGAAAGGGCCATAGAAAAGGATCAGCAATATTTTCATGCCTATATGCAGTTGGGGTTGTTGTATGCAGCCAAACACAGCCGACTGGCCATTGATTATTTTAACAATGCACTCAACCTGAATCCCAAGAGTACAGAAGCTTTATATGCTTTGGCATTCTTTTATCAGGAGAACGGCGATTATAATAAGGCTATTGAAAAGTATACCATGATCACCCAGATAGATCCCAAATACAAACAGGCATATTATAATCTGGGGTACATTCATTTGGTATATCTTCAGGTATATGATGTAGCCATAAAACATTTTACTGCTGCCCTGCAAATCGACCCCAATTATGCCGAGGCTCTTTACAACCGGGGGTATTGTTACGAACTGCTGGGTAATGTTAATTATGCCCGTGCCGATTACCAGCAGGCGCTTAAGATCAGAACCAATTATCAGCGGGCCATTGACGGTATGAACCGTTTGGATAGAATTTCACATTAACCTCATTATTTTTTATGAAAAAGAATTTTGTAATTATTTCAATGCTGTTTTTAACAGCCACCAACTTATTGGCCCAAAACCGCCTAACTCCTGAATTGTTATGGCAATTTGGCAGGGTGAGCGATATGCAGGTATCTCCTGATAAAAAAACTGTACTTTACGGGATAACCCATTATAATCTTGCCGAGAATAAGGGTAACCGAGATTTGTTCATTTGCACCACCACCGGAACCAATATCATTAATCTAACCGACAGTCCCGGCAGCGAATATAATGCTTTATGGCGCCCCGACGGAAAGAAGATAGGTTATATTTCTTCTTCCACCGGCGATCCTCAGCTTTGGGAAATGAATACGGACGGTACAGGCAAACGTCAGGTAAGTTTTGTGGACGGAGGTATTAATGGTTTTGCCTATGCTCCCGATATGAAGCATATTCTTTTTATTAAAGATGTAAAACTCGATCAGACAGCCAATGATATGTATCCTGACTTGCCCAAAGCTGACGCACTCATTTTCGACGATTTGATGTATCGTCATTGGGATAGTTGGACTGATTATTCCTACAGCCATGTTTTTGTGGCTGATTATGGCGTTGACAATATTTCCAATCCCATTGATATTATGAAAGGCGAGCGCTTCGATTCTCCATTGACTCCCGACGGCGGCATGGAACAAATTGCCTGGAGTCCTGATGGAAAGTCACTGGTTTATACCTGCCGCAAACTTACCGGTAAAGCAGAAGCCTTAAGTACCAATTCGGATATTTATCTCTACGACTTGCAGAGTAAAACCACCACCGATCTTTGTCCTGAAATGTTGGGCTATGATATGGATCCTGCTTTTTCGCCCGACGGAGGCAAACTGGCTTGGTGCAGTATGAAAACTCCCGGCTACGAATCGGATAAAAAACGTCTTATCGTTTATGATATGGTTGCCAAAACCAAAACTGATGTCAGCGATACTTTCGACGAAAGCGTATCCAATCTGCGTTGGAGCAACGATAATAAGACCATTTATTTTACTGCTTATACCAAAGGTACCTGTCAGGTGTTTTCGGCAGAATTGTTGACTCATAAATTTACTCAGATCACTGCAGGCAATCATGATTATACCGAATTGTATGCTGATGGCACTCTGATGATGGGCGTTCAAATGTCAATGTCCATGCCTTCGGAAATATTCAGGGTTGATAATGTAAAAGGCAAACGCACCGAAGTGCAGGTGACTTTTACGAACAAGGCCATGCTGGATAAAATCATCTTGGGAAAAGTGGAAGAGCGTTGGATCACTACAACTGACGGAAAAAAAATGCTGGTTTGGGTTATTTTCCCTCCCAATTTCGATAAGACCAAAAAATATCCTACCTTGTTGTATTGTCAGGGTGGACCTCAAAGCACCGTAAGCCAGTTCTTCTCTTACCGTTGGAATTTCCAGATGATGGCTGCCAACGACTATATAGTGGTTGCTCCCAATCGTCGCGGATTACCGGGTTTCGGAAAAGAGTGGAACGATGAAATTGCACTGGATTATGGCGGACAAAATATGAAGGATTACCTGACTGCTATCGATACCCTCGCCAAAGAACCTTATGTGAACGCAGATAAACTGGGTGCCGTGGGTGCCAGTTATGGTGCTTTCTCGGTGTATTGGCTGGCAGGTAACAGCAATCACAGATTTAAAGCATTTATTGCCCATTGTGGTATGTTCGATCTGGAAAGCTGGTACGGAACTACCGAAGAAATGTGGTTTGCCAATCACGATCTGGGTGGTCCCTATTGGGATACCCCTAAACCCAAAAGCTACGATTTCTCACCCAACAAATTTGTTGGCAATTGGGATACTCCCATACTGGTGATTCATGGAGGCAACGATTTCCGCATCCCTTATACTCAGGGCATGGAAGCATTTGATGCTGCACAGTTGCGCAATATTCCTTCGCGCTTTTTGTTCTTCCCCAACGAAAGTCATTTTGTAACCAAGCCCCAGAACTCTGTGCTTTGGCAGAGAGAGTTCTTTGGTTGGTTGGATAAGTGGTTGAAGTAAAAAAAAGTAAATTATTGCCTGCTTTCCTGATAGAGACATCAAATCCCTTAAATGATGATCTAAAATGTAGTATTATTCTAATTTAACAGATTGTCAGTTGTATTTTATAGCTGACAATTTTGTTATCGGCCCAGCCATTCCTTAAAATCATTCACTCTTTCGCGGCTAACAATGGCATTGTCATCCTGCAGATAGGCAGAAGTAATCTTCAAGCGGCTGTTAAAGTAGGTTCCCGACTTTTGAATGCTGTTGATATGGATGATGACCTTGCGATTGATTCTGAAAAACTCTGCAGGATCAAGTATGTTTTCCAATTGTTCCAGGGTAAAATCAACAGGATAAAGATGGTTCTTATCGGTAACCAGTATCACTATACCATTTTCGAAAATAAAGTGCGCAATGTTTTCTGTTTTAACCGAAACAATATTGTCCCCGGTCTTTATCATGAAACGGCTTTTGTATTGCTTGTTCATGGTTTGGTAGGCCTGAACTATATTGTCCAGAACAAGGGTGTAATCGTTGCGGTTGTATTTTTTAAATTTTTCCAGTGCATTTCTTAATTCAGTCTGGCCAATTGGTTTCAACAGGTAATCTACGCTGTTCAGTTTAAAAGCACGTATGGCATATTCGTCGTAAGCGGTGGTGAAAATAATAGGAGTGTCGAGGGAGATCTTATGGAAGATATCGAAACTCAGACCGTCGGCAAGATGAATATCCATAAATAGAAGGTCGGCAGTGATCCCGTACTTAAAGGCATTTATGCTTTGCTTGACGCTGTCGTAAGTAGCAATCACCTGTATGTTCTCATCTATCTTCCTGAGCAGATTGCACAGATGTTCGGCGGAAAGTTTTTCGTCTTCAATAATGATAGTTTTCATTTTGAGGATAATAATGGAATTTTTACAATAAAAGATTGGGTGTTCTGAATCACTTCTACCTGACGTTCAGTAAAAAACTTATAACGGGCTCTGATGTTTTGCAATCCGGTTTGCGATCCCGATTCATGTTGAGGCCTCAGTTGAAGATTGTTCGAGACTACCAGTTTGCCATCTTCTGATCCTATAATTATGTTCAGGGGATGATCGGAGGATGATTCGTTGTGTTTGATGGCATTTTCCAAAAGAATCTGAAGTGCCATGGGGGGTATTAAGCCCGGGAGGTCCTCCTTGTCAATTTCTGTTTTAATGTCCAGATTTTTGTCGAAGCGAATTTTCAACAGATAAATATAGGATTGAATAAACACCAACTCCTGTTCCACAGAAACCAGTTCGCTGTTCTGATTGTCGAGCAAATATCTGTACACCTTCGATAACTGATCAATGAATTCAACAGACTTGTCGGCATCTTTATAAACCAAAGACGAAAGTACGCTGAGGTTATTAAACAAAAAATGCGGGTTGATCTGGTTCTTCAGGTTCTGAAGCTGAGCCTGCAGACTTTCGGCCCTGTATTTCTCAATTTCCACCAGCGAGTTTTTCCAGTGTCTGAAAAACTGAGTGCTGATCTCAATGCTTAGAAGCAAGACCGACATAAATACCAACGATCCGAGTATGATCAAAGTAATTTTAATGAAATCTTTTCCTTCGAAGGGCAGGTCATTCGATAAAATATTGAAGAGAAAAGAAGCAATGAAGATCATGACGCCACTGTAGACCACGCTTAACAGTAAATGAACCAAAATCCTTTTTACTGGTTTTGTGATCCACGGCAGTTTGGTGTTCAGCCACTGGTCGATACGCAGGTTGCCTTCCCATACAACAATAGTGATGAAAATGGAAATCAGAAAATCATAGTAATGTATGCTTTTTCCCTGTTTATCGGGCGAGAAAAGATTGATGGCAATGGTTACAGCAATTCCCAGCAAAATCATGTAAAGAAATCTCAGTTTATTGTGTCGCATTGCTCCTGATGGGTTTTTATGGTTCTTTGGATTAACGAAGTTGTTTGCCTAAAGTTTCAATTTTGTTTAGCCATGTTTGGCGGGCATCATCTTTTGAGGTTTTGATGGGGCCAACATAGGTTACTTTAACGGGTTTTACTCCACAAAACTCCAGGGTTGATTTCTTCAGTTGGTTGACACTGGGTTTGCTGTATCCGAACTTGTAAATCAGTTTGGGGAAATCAAGGGTAGTAATAATGTGCGCCGTTTTTCCCGACAATAGTTTGTCCCACCACACCGAATTTTCTTTATACTGAAAGGTAAATCCCGGCAGGAAAAGGCGGTCGATAAATCCTTTGGTAATGGCAGGAAGCCCACCCCACCATACCGGATGTATCCAAACCATATGATCGGCCCATTTTATTTTTTCCCAGGCTTCCAGCAGATCGGGTTCCAGTTCGGTTCTTTTCTGATAACCCGAAATAAGGTTGGGATTGAATTGCAGTTCGCCAATCACTATTTCTTTTACTTCGGCTCCAGCCTTAAGCGCCCCTTCTTTATAAGCATTTACCAGGGCAGAATTGTAGCTGTCTTTGTTAGGGTGTCCGTTGATGATCAAAATGTTCTTCATGATTTTTCTGTTGAATTTGGTTCTTAAATAATTATTGCTGAAATGAACTTTTCACCCTGTTTAGAACTGTATTTTGTAAACAAAATTAGGATAAAAACCAATCTGATACAAGGTGTTTATTTTTTGTGTAGAAGGATTGTATTGCTGAGAGAAGATATTCTTATGGCCGGTTACATTCTGAATGTCGAACCAAATGGATTGCGATAACCTTCTTTTTTTGCTGTTTAAAGTGAATCCTGCTTTCACATCCAGGCGGTAGAAATCGGGATAGCGTTCCGAAAAAGCAAACTCATCGCCTTTATATACTTCCTGATGCGCGGCTTTGGATGCTTCCATATCGATAGGGGTGTAGTAGCGTCCTCCGGCATGTACAAATTTCAGATCGATAGAGATGGCATTGCGTTTGGCTTTACCCACCTTGAATTCTTTTCCGGCCAGTATGTTATAAACGAAATGTCCGTTGAAGGCAGTGTTGCGCTCTATGTTGTCGCTTCCTTTGTATTTGGATTGATACAGAGAGCCGGTAGCCAGAGCATAGAACCCTTTGGAGAAGAATTTTTCAATGGTAAGTTCCAGTCCATAGTTTGTTCCTTTACCTTTGTTGGTGAGGTCGCCAATTTCAGTCGGAGCGTAGGAAGCCCCTTCGTTGAGCATGGAAAAACTGTTGGCTACCTGCGAAATGGGAACGTCGTACATCATCTGGTAATAAAGTTCGGTTTTGATACGCCAGTTCTTGAAAGGCAGCACTTCGTATGAAGCCACAAATTGCATACTGTTGGTATAACCCAAATGACGGTTCGATTCGTTATAGGTGCTATCGGGCATCAGTTGCCTGTAGTAATACACCGACAGAGGCTGCATCTGGCTGTGTATTCCGAATCCTATGCCTACTGAATGTTTTTCGTTGAACTGGTATTTCAATCCCACGCGTGGTTCAATGGAGGTGGAACCATTGAGTGTGAGGTATTGGCTGCGCAAACCGGCATTCAGGGTGAACTTTTCTGTGATACGGTACTTGGATTGGATGTAGGCAGCTATCAGCGAAGTAGTTCCTTTGTAATCCCAGATGTTGTTCCAAACGGGTGAGTATTCGCGGTCTTTCAGCATGAGATTCAGTTGAAGGATATCACATTGCACTCCCACTTTCATCGCAAAACGGGCATTTACTTTATAATCAATAAAGGTATTGATGCCATATCGTATTTCCACATCCCTGGAGTCGCGAACCCTCAATGGATCCTGTGATGGTGCTATGGTATCCAATGCGTAGCCGTTTTCCGAATAAGTAACCCCCAGTACGGTGTTCCAATAAATTTTATTGTTCAGACGAATGAAATGTTTCAAACCAATCACACCTATTTTGCTTTTGGAATAAGAATCCTGTCCCGGTATGGAATAAATATCCGTTGAATCGGTTTTATCGTGAAGGAAAGAGATATGGCTGAGGCCGCCCATGCCGAACAAAGTGAAGCGTCCGGCTTTGGTATCGCCCGAAT
>CAZNRQ010000056.1:0-11420 GCA_964574845.1 uncultured Bacteroidales bacterium | reverse complement strand
CCGACGCCTACTGATAAAGAGCCTGAGGACGATGTTTTACCTCGCACCTTGTCAGTTCCTGAGGGTCTCTTCACGCTCATGCTGAAGGCAATTCCAGACAGCGAATTCAAGAAGTTTATGCCGGAATTCAACAAGGTCGGCGGCGAGATTTTGGATTTCGTCAGGGTGCATGCTGGAGAGCGGAACATCAAGGTTGAGGAGCTAAAATCATGAACACACAGGAAAACACCCCTAAAAGTAATTTCGAATTCAAACCTTTGCCCTATGCTTACGATGCATTGGAACCATACATTGACAAAGCTACTATGGAAATCCATTATTCCAGGCATCACAGAGCCTATTACGATAATTTTATAAAAGCCATAAGCGGAACAGGGCTGGAAGAAAAAACTTTACCTGAGATATTTGCAGAAATGTATAAATATCCTGTGGCCATAAGAAATAATGGAGGTGGATATTATAACCACGAATTGTACTGGGACAATATGGCGCCCAATGGTGTTGCCATGTCGACAGGTTTCATAAATCTGCTTACCAAGAAATTCGGTTCGGTAGAAATATTCAAAGAAGATTTCGCCGCGGCCGGCATGACCCGTTTTGGAAGCGGTTGGGCATGGCTGAGTGTGGATGCTGACGGTGAACTATTCATCAGTTCGACACCCAATCAGGATAATCCTTTGATGGATGTTGCCGAAAAAAGAGGCACTCCCCTATTGGCCATGGATGTTTGGGAACATGCCTATTACTTAAAATATCAAAACAAAAGAGTGGATTATATCAGTGCTTTTTGGAATGTAATCAACTGGCAAGTGGTTGAAGAAAGATACAATAAGGCGATTAGCCATAAATAAAAATAATTGGTTGGTTTGTAAAAAGGTTGGGCAATTTGTCCAGCCTTTTTTTATTTGGTAAAAAAAATAATTTACTTTTGGAACAATAACTCAAATACAAAAAATGAAACGAAGTAAGACTTCACTGGTTCAGAAACTGTTTGGCTATTATTTTGCGCTGAGCCTGGTGACGATCTTTATACTCAGCCTTTACTCCTATTTTACCTCGAAAAATGCTTTGATCTCACGAACCTACGATCAATTGAATTCGGTAAAATTTGAAAAAGAGAGAAACATTGAGAACTATCTGCTGGAGCGAATGGATGAAGTGAGCCAGATCAGTCGTTTCGAGAATTGGGAAGGCATCATAAAAAAGGCACCAGACTTCCACTCAGGCAAAATAAATAATGATGATTTTCAGATTTTTCTTGAAACAGAATTCAAGGAGAAAATTGCAAAGCATTTTAGCGAAAAAGTAGATTTTAAGAACATTATCGTTCAAACCGACCATCTCAATTGTTTCATCCAATTGCCAACCCCTTCTCAATATGGAATCAATTTCTTGCCTGAAAAGTTCGGTAATGATGTTAATGCTGATCTGAAAATGATAAATGATTCGAACCGTGTATCGATAGTGGAAGACCTTATCAATAAAAAGATATACCTAGGGACCAGCCTTAAAAGCAATGCCACTAATGAAAAAATCGGGGCTTTATTATTTGAAATGGATATGGCTTCTATTAATTCCATTATGTTCAACACCAATATACTGAATGGTCTGGGAAAGACAGGAGAAGCTTATGTAGTGGGATACGACCGCATTATGCGCACCTCGTCCCGATTTAAAAGTAATTCTGTGAACAAACAAATGGTAAAGACCTTTGCTGTTGAAAAAGCCTTTGAGAACCAAACCGGGACAGGAGAATACAGAGATTATCGTGATATAACCGTGCTGGGCTCTTACGGGAAAATTAATATCCCGGGACTGAACTGGGTGATTTTGGTTGAGATCGATCTGGAAGAAGCTATGATACCCATTTATACCCTCCGAAACAGTATCATTATTCTGAGTCTGATTATCTCCATTATTATTTTTGGAATAGTATTCATCATTTCAAAAAGGGTTTCCTTACCTATTGTAAAACTGAAACAGGCAGCAGATTCTATTTCCAGAGGTGATTATGACACCCAACTTGAAAATGATTCAACTGACGAGATAGGCGACTTAACGAGAGCTTTCAACAAAATGTCGAGAAAAATAAAAATGCAGACTGAAGAGATACAGGAAGAACGCTCCAAACGCATCACATCCGTCATTGATGGTCAGGAACAGGAAAGACAGCGTTTGTCGCGCGAACTGCATGATGGGCTCGGACAACACATTTTGGCCATTAAGATGAAACTGGAAAGAGCTGAAAAAGCCAATCCGGAACTGAAACAGCAGATCATTGATGAAGCCAAAAACCTCCTCACTACCGCCTCAAGGGAAGTAGTCAGTATGTCGGAAAACCTCATGCCTCCTGTGCTCACACAATTCGGCCTGATCAGTGCCATCGAAAATCTTTGCGAAGAGATTCGTTCCAATAAAGACATTAACATTAACTTTAGTTTTAATGAACTTCCAGAAAAATGTGATAATAATATTAAGATATACCTCTACCGTATCCTACAGGAAGCGCTCAATAATATTGTAAAACATGCTGAAGCCACTCAAGTAGATGTGAACTTTTTGTTTGAGAATGATACCATACACCTTAGCATTAAGGACAATGGCAAAGGCTTTGATACAGAACCAAAAAGAAAAAGCGGAAACGGCATTTATAATATGCACGACAGGGCTGAGATTTTGGGAGGTACTTTTCAAATTACTTCTACCCGCGGAACAGGGACTATTATAGAAGTAAAGTTGAGAATTCATTTCTAGCTGAATAATCCTTCGTATTTTTGTGTTTTATTACAAAGCCTCATGGTAAAAAGGATAAAAATAATACTTGCTGACGATCATCAGATCTTTCGCGATGGTATCAAATCACTGCTATCGGACGAAGAAAACCTGGAAGTGATTGCAGAAGCATCCGATGGTGACGAATTGCTTAGCTTACTTAAGATTCACAAACCCGACATTCTGATACTTGATATCACCATGCCCAAAACCTCGGGCATTGAACTGGCAAAGATCATTACGGAGCAATATCCTGATGTAAATATCCTTATCCTATCTATGCACAAAAACGAGGATTTTGTAGTCGGTGCTATGATGAATGGGGCCAAAGGATACCTGCCCAAAGATACCTCCAGAAAAGAACTGCTGGAAGCAATAAACACCATAGCTTATGGTGAGGAATACCTTGGCAAGCTGATTTCATCGAACATTTTACGTAGTTACATTAAAAAATCGCGTTTCGGTTTCGAGAAAACAGATAAAGACGAACCCCTCACCCAGCGCGAAAAAGAGATCATTGAAAAACTTGGAGTAGGATTGTCAAATAAGGAAATAGCCGACAAACTATTTATCAGCGTAAGGACGGTGGACTGCCACAAGAATAATATCATGAAAAAGCTAAAGATTAAATCGGGTGCTGAACTCATCATCTATGGCATTAAGAATAAGATCATCGAGATACCGGAATAAATTCTCCTCCCCAACCATCTTCTAGGTAAATTACCTATTCCTAGGTAAATTCTCTAGTGTAAATTACGCATAATCTATTATTTGCGCGTGTTCATGCAATAAATACTTTTACACCGTGAAAGTATCTAAGCTATGAAAAGGTTAATTTCTGTCTGTTTATTATTTATTGTCATTGCTATCAGCACCCAAGTGAGTGCACAGGATAAAAAATGCAAATTTCCTTTTAAGTTAAATGTGGGTGCCGACATCATGAGTCGTTATGTATGGCGTGGTATGGACTATGGCAATTCGGCCAGCATTCAGCCCACACTTTCTTTTGGGCTCGGAAATTTTGAACTGGGTTATTGGGGAGCCATTGCTCTTACCAGCAATTATATTGAATCGGATCTGTATCTGAAATATACTCTGAAAGGATTTTCAGTCTGCCTGACAGATTATTACATACCATCTTTGGCAACCAATATTAATGATACTCGTTATTCTTATTGCAAATCACCTTCTGAGATTCAATTTGACACCACTTCAGGCGTTAACTTAACCAAATTCACCTCGCATACTCTAGAAGGAATGTTATGCTACAAAGGACCCGAGAAGTTCCCTATTAGTGTTACGGTAGGTACTTATTTTTATGGAAACGACAAAACTTCTGGAGATAGTATTTTCACTGATACCCATAAACTTCGGAGCCTTAAATTCAAAAACCGCTATTCAACTTACCTTGAACTGGGATATTCGTTTGCCATCAAAGAATTCAATTTCGATGCTTTTGTGGGTGCCACACCTTTTTCCAGTGTGTACAGCACGCCAGCTTATGATGGGGGATTCGCTGTGGTGAATATGGGTATTACTGGTTATAGAAAAATAAAAATTACTGAACACTTTGATCTGCCGTTGAAAGCTTCTGTCATTTTCAATCCGCAGGCATCGAGTTTTCACTTTGTTTTCGGACTTACATTATAAATTAATATTAATCACTTAAAAAAGGAGATACATTATGGATACTGGTTCAACAGGTTTTATGCTTCTTGCATGTAGCCTGGTTATGTTAATGACACCCGGACTCGCGTTTTTTTACGGAGGTCTGGCAACCAAGAGAAACATTCTTGGTATTATGATTCAAAGTTTTGCTTCACTGGGATGGACAACGGTTTTATGGGTGATCTTTGGTTACTCATTATGTTTCAGCGGTGGAACAGGTGGTATCATTGGAAACTTTGATAAGGCATTTCTTTATGGAGTAGGGATGGATTCTATGTACACCAATGGGAAAATCCCCGAATTCGTTTTTATTGCTTATCAGATGATGTTTGCCATTATCACTCCTGCTCTTATTACCGGAGCATTTGCTAACCGTGTTAATTTTAAAGCTTACCTGATCTTCCTTACTTTCTGGCAGATTCTGGTGTACTATCCGTTTGTCCATATGATTTGGGGCGGTGGATTGTTAGCCGAATGGGGAGTAATCGATTTTGCTGGTGGTATAGTGGTTCATGCAACAGCAGGTTTTGCAGCTCTTGCTTCTGTATTTTATGTCGGTGCCCGTGTCGAGAAAAACAATACGCCCAATAGTATTCCTTTGGTAGCTATCGGAAGTGGACTTTTGTGGTTTGGCTGGTATGGTTTCAATGCCGGTAGCGAAGTAGCTGTTGACCATATTACTTCATTGGCTTTTATTAATACAGATATTGCGGCATCTTTTGCCACGGTCACCTGGGTTATTATAGAATGGTTTCATCAGAAGAAGCCCAAATTTATCGGTCTGCTTACCGGTTCGATTGCCGGATTGGCGACTATTACACCCTGCGCAGGATTCATACCATTATGGGCCTCACCCCTGGTAGGTATTGCAGCCGGAGGTGTATGCTATCTGGCTGTTCAGTTCAAGAACAAAAGAAATTGGGATGATGCACTTGATGTATGGGGAGTTCACGGTGTAGGCGGATTCTTGGGTTGTATTTTGCTCGGTGTTTTCGCATCAAAAGCAATTAACCCTGCAGGAGCCGATGGATTAATGTTTGGTACTTCAAATTTCTTTTTTAAAGAAACCATAGCCGTTGTTCTTGCTTCAGCTTATGCTTTCATCTTTACCTATATCATGCTGATCTTAATAAACCTGATCACTCCGGTTAGAGTTTCAAAAGATTCCGAAATCATAGGTCTCGATTATGCTCAGCACGGCGAAAAGGCTTACGACGAAGGAGCTTTGTAATTCAAATTATATCATCCCGAAGACCCTGCTTTCGATGTAGGGTCTTCATTTTTTCTATTTCTCGACACTGTTCGCAATAGCAAACTATTAAGTGTTTCATTGATATATTTTAGGTGATTCCATGAAGTGAATTACCGAAAATTGCAGATTTATTTTTTTAATTGTTTAAAAGGATATTTTTGCCTCGTAAAAATCATTTAACCACTTAATATTTTGCTATGAACTTTTCAGGTATTCTCAAAAAAATTTCAGCGACATTATTCTTTGCAATAATATCGCTGGTTTCGTTTGCACAAGAAGCTGCAACAAACGATCTCAATGATGCCGTTATCAACGACCAGCGCTACAACCGTGCTATCCACATTATGGTCATGTTGCTTATCGGGTTTGGATTTCTTATGGTATTTGTCCGCAAGTACGGACGCTCTGCCCTTACAGCTACTTTCCTTTTGGTTAGTACTGCCCTTCCCTTGTATTTCCTGATAAAAAATACCGGGATCAACGGTATTGAACACGGCGAAGTACAAAAACTCATTCTTGCCGAATTTGGAGCCGCCAGTTTACTCATTGCTGCCGGCGCAGTGCTGGGCCGTTTAAAAATGCCTCAATACATCCTTCTTGGCCTATTGTTCATTCCTGCTTATGCTTTTAACGAATGGATAGTTTTAGGCGGAGGCCTTGGACTTATTGATCCGGGTAGTGTGGTAGATGTAGGAGGTTCCATAGTAATACATGCATTCGGGGCTATCTTCGGTTTGGGAGTTGCACTGACTATGACCACCAAACAGGAAATGGAAAAAACCATTGAATCGGATGCCACCAGTGACCGTTATTCCATGCTGGGAAGTATGGCCCTGTGGATTTTCTGGCCGAGTTTCTGTGCAGCTTTAGTAACCCCTGCCGAAATGCCACATACTGTGGTAAATGTTATCATGGCTCTTTGCGGTTCCACATTGGCCACTTACATTTTCTCTATTTCGCTACGTAAAAAAATAAGTATTGCCGATATCGCTAATGCTGCACTGGCAGGAGGCGTTGCCATAGGTTCATCTTGTGTGGCTGCCAACCATACTATGGCTGCTATCATTGGTATCATGGCTGGTGGTGTTTCCACTATGGGTTTTGCTCTCATTCAGTCGCGTCAGCAATCGTGGATGAAGATCATCGATACCTGTGGCGTTACCAATCTGCACGGTATCCCAGGCTTGATGGGAGGTTTGGCAGTAATTCCTTTGATAAAAGGAATGAACATCGGTAATCAGTTATTGGGGATGTTGATCACCATTGTAGTTGCTTTAGCTGCAGGCTTTATAGTAGGTAAAATTCTCCCCATATTGGGTCGTAAGGAAGAAGCATACGATGATGCTGAAGAATTCCTCGATGTGGAAGTTGAAGAGATAAAACCCAGAGTTCCTGAATTCAAAAAGGAAGAAGCTGTAAGGCCAAATTAAGAGTACAGAATCATTAATAAATACAGAAACCCGAAAGCTAAGCTTTCGGGTTTTTTATTAATTTCATTAAAAGGGATAAATATCAAGGTGAAAATGGTGAAATATCATTTGAATAAATAGAATGGTCTATATGAAAGCTACTCTCCTCTATTAGTGACTTTTTAGTCATCAGTACACACCCTGCAAAAAGGGTAAAAAGGATTTTAGTTTCATTAGCATACGCATATGTGTAAATTTGTATTGTTGTAATCAAAGAAAAAGTTTGATATTTGCGTGTTGATAAATAATTGTCAGCTTTTTAAGCTAACCATCAGACAATGTATCACGAAAGAATAGCAGAACGTTTTTAGCTCATTAAAATGTAGAAGCATGTCAAAAAAAGTAAAAATAATTTTAATTACGCTCGGAGTATTACTATGTGCTGTTGCTGCCATATTTTTATTATTGAATCCGAATCATTTACCTGAAACCACCAATTTGCCTGCAACCAATGATTCTGTTAAGGAATCGGGCAAAAGTAATGTTGAGGCTGTTTGGTGCAAAAAATGTCATGTTAAAATCGACTCAGTAAAAAGAACAGGCATGCACTCGGAACTTACTTGTCAATACTGTCATGGCCCCGTTGATAAGCATACACGAAATCCTCATCGATTTGTACTACAGGTAAACGCTTCAAAAGCATTTTGCTTAAAATGTCATGATATTAGTAATGTAGCTTCATCAAAACCAAAGCACCAGATAGATTCGGTGAAACATAACCCCAATAGTACACAATGTATCACCTGTCATAATCCTCATTCGCCTTTATTGACTTATGCTATTTCGAAGTTCGGTGACACCAAAGAGGTGTCGGGTTCAGCCTGCGAAATATGTCATCAGAATATCAACAAAGTGAAAATGCAGGGAAATCATAAATCCATCGGTTGCCAAACCTGTCATGGAGATGGAAGCCTACATATTATGTCTGCCAATCACAAGAACATCAATAAACCTTCAAGCAGGGAATTTTGCGGAAAATGTCACGCCACGGGTAAAACCTCCGGTAAAGTTACACAGATCGATCTGAAAGATCACAATCCGGATATGAAGTGTGTAGAATGTCACATCGCACATAATCCTCTGGAGTTTAAATAAATATTGTTCTGAAAAAGTATTTTACTGAGGTACACCTTCCCTAATTAACATTAAGGAGCGTTGGGTTATATTACCATTTGCATGAGGATGTAAGTGGCTGTTCCACCAAAAAATCCCAATATAGCCAGCCAGCTTATTTTTTTCAGATACCAGAAAAAGCCTATCTTTTCTATACCCATGGCTGCTACTCCTGCCGCTGAACCTATGATAATGGCACTACCACCCGTTCCGGTGGTGAAGGCAAGTAACTCCCAAAAATAATGATCCATGGGATAAACACTTAGGGTGTACATACCCATAGCCGCAGCCACCAGTGGAACATTATCAATAACCGAAGATATAAGTCCCAGCACTATTCCAATGGACGTATCACTTTTCAGACCGGCAGTAAGATGTCCCGAAAGACTGGTTAATAATCCAATAGACTGCAAAGCGGCCACGGCTAACAATATCCCCAGAAAAAACAGTATACTTGGACTGTCAGCATTTTGCAAGGCAGTATCCACAGAATAATTTTTCCTAACCTCCCTAGCCTTATCCCTGTGCAATATATTTATCACTGCCCATATCACTCCCAAAGCCAGCATCATTCCCATAAAAGGAGGCAGATGGGTTAGTGTCTTAAAAACCGGAACAAACAACAATCCTGTAATTCCTACAAAAAACACTATGTTCTGCTCCCGTTCAGGCACTTCAGATTCGTGGATGGTAACAGGCAATTCGAAGGTTTTGTTGCGAAACTTCATCCAAAGCATCATCATAGGCAGCAAGCAACAAATAAGTGCCGGCAGAAAAAGCTTGACTATTATATTTAATGCACTGATCTGCCCCCCTATCCACAGCATGGTAGTGGTGACATCTCCCATGGGCGACCATGCCCCGCCTGCATTTGCGGCAATGATGATCATACCGCTAAAATACCAGCGGTCTTCCTTTTCGGCCAGCAATTTTCTTATTAAGGAAACCATAACTATGGTTGTGGTTAGATTGTCCAAAACGGCTGAAAGAAAAAAAGTAATTATGGTAACAATGATCAGCAGTTTGCTTTTCTTTTTGGTTCGTATGCGATTGGTAATGATAGAAAATCCATCATGAGCCCCTATGAGTTCAACAATTACCATGGCTCCCAGCAAAAAGAACAAAATAGAAGCAATATCACCCAAATGCATCATCAACCTCTCATTCACCAAGTTTTGTGATTCGCCCGAGAACATGTAAATCAACCAGCACAATATCCCGGTTACCAGTGCCGAAGCCGCTTTATTGATCTTTATGCTTTGCTCAAAAGCAATGGCTGTATAGCCTAAAACAAAGATTAGTATTATTAATGTTATCATTCAGACCTTTCGGTATTATTATCTTTGGTGGACTAATTTTCTTATCAATCTCAATATACAAATATAGCTTGTTTTATAGAGAACAAACCTTCTTTTTCGTAACTTTACCAATCTTCAGCAAAAATGAAAATAATTTTCCTGATTGGTTTTTTAACACTCCATGTGGCTCTTGCCTGCGGACAGGATACCCTTGCTATGCATTCCCAAGCCCCGCTTTTTGAAGCCATGGATGACTCCGGCCAGAAAGTTTCGTTGCAACAACTTTTGCTTAAAGGCCCGGTTGTCGTCAGTTTCTATCGGGGTCAATGGTGCCCCTATTGCAACCGCCATATGAGCAACCTGCAGGATTCACTTTCGTTTATCACAGCTTTGGGAGCCTCGCTCGTTGCCATCACTCCGGAGAAAAACGAAGAGATCAGCAAAACAATAAGCAAGACCGGGGCGAGTTTCAGCATCATTTACGATGAGGGACATAAGATCATGGATGCCTATAAGGTGACATTCAAAGTCGATGGTTTCAAAAATCTGCTTCATTTTGCTGAAGGCGTGAATATCAATAAAGCCAGCGGCAACACTGATAATGTGTTGCCTGTCCCCGCCACGTATATCATCGCCCCTGACGGAAGTATTATCGGCCGTCATTTCGATACTGATTACACTGTCAGGATGCCGGTAAAAGATATTTTGAAGGTATTGAATTCGTTTAGAAGCAATAAATAAAAAAACTGATTCATGTTGACCATTGACATGCACTGATGGTCGTTAAAACCTACATTTTGTCTCTTCAATTGAAGCAGGCATATGTTTTCACAAACATGTCATCACTTCAATTGAAGCAGGCATATGCTCAAACAAACATGTTATCACTTCAATTGAAGCAGGTATATGTTCACACGAACATGTTATCACTTCAATTGAAGCGGATTATTCCATAAACGGTAATATTTATTATTCAGGGCTCAATCAATGACAAAATACTGACCTCCGCTATAAGTTTCGACTTCGCTTAATTACCATGGCAGAGCTAATAAAAAAGTCTCATTGACCAAGTCACATCTACGGGGCTGTAAACCTTAGTTTTAAAGCGACTAAGGCCTAAAGCCTAAACCGCTATTTCGACTTATCCGGGAAATCAGGTATCTCCGGCAATTTGGTATTCACAGTCTTCAGTTCTTCCATTATCAGATCTATGGCTTTGTTCAGCTGCTCGTCTTCGCCGGCATATTCTTTGGCAGGATCGTTCACCACCACTACATCGGGATCGACACCATGGCCTTCGATGATCCATTTTTTACCATCGGCAGCATAATGTGCAAATTCGGGTTTGTTTAGGAAACCTCCGTCTATCAACGGCAGTGAGCCGCGTATACCTACTACTCCGCCCCAGGTGCGCTGACCCACCAGTTTGCCTATCTTGAGCTCTTTGAACTGATAAGGAAACAGGTCGCCATCCGAAGCCGAATATTGGTCGATGAGACAGATCTTGGGGCCATATTGCTGTTGCTCTCCGGCAATGCTTTGACTGGTGTTGCGCGACATACCCATAAAAACCAGCTCGCGGTTTAGTCGTTCGATGATCATAGGAGAAACATTGCCGCCACCGTTGCCGCGGTCGTCGATGATGAGGGCGCTCTTGCTCAACTGGGGATAGAAATGCTTCACAAACTCGTTCAGACCTTCGGCGCCCATATTGGGTATGTGGATGTAGCCTACCTTGCCGCTGCTAGCTTTGTTCACCTTGTCGATATTGTTCTGAACCCAGTTGTAGTAATACAAACCGGCTTCATCATCAATGGGCACCACTATTACTTTGCGCGCTCCCTGATC
>CAZNRQ010000055.1:0-11590 GCA_964574845.1 uncultured Bacteroidales bacterium | reverse complement strand
TAAACATCAACCATGTTTCCATCTCGGTTGGCCTGGTGTTCAGATTTATCAAACCTGAGCCGAAGCCTATTCCCATTATTGAAAAACCGGTTGTTGTTGAAAAACCTGAACCCAAACCCAAAGACATTCTGGTTTTGGTTAAAGATTCCATGACCAATATTCCGATGCCAGACGTTGCGGTTAACCTGAAAGATAAAATGGGTAATATAAAAGAGACAAAAAATACCGGAACTGATGGAAAGGTAACTTTTGTACAAGTGGCTCCAGGAGACTATACCGTATCAGGAACCTGGAAAGGTATAAAAACCACCACTGCCTCTATTGCCAAAGATGATTTCTTTACCAATAAAGATGTCATCTATCGCGAATTACTGCTGAATAATCTCAACTTCCTTTTAGAAGGAGTCACTGAAGAATGTAGTAAGAAGAAAATTCTGGGCGATGTTCAGATAGAATTGACCAACAAATCGACCGGAGTGGTTACCAAAACCAAATCAGGAGTTGATGGTGTTTTCAACTTCAATCTGGAGCCCAATACTGACTATTCTATTGTTGGAACCCGCGATGGATATTTCTCGGGAATTCAGGAAATATCGACCAAGGGGCTAAACAGAAGCCAGACATTATATGTCAAGTTGACCTTGTGTGTTGAAGTACTTGAAGTCGGCACCAAGATCGTTCTGCGCAATATTTACTATGATTTTGACAAATGTAATATTCGTAGCGATGCATCAGTTGAATTGGATCGTTTGGTTCAAATCATGAAAGATAACCCAGGTATGGAAATAGAATTGTCATCGCATACCGATCAACGCGGAAGCGATGCTTACAATATGAAACTATCGCAATGCCGGGCTGAAAGTGCAGTTGCTTACATTATCAGTAAGGGTATCAGCAAGACAAGAATCAAGGCCAAAGGATATGGCGAAAGTCAATTACTACAGGATTGTAATCTGGATCCTGCCTGTCCACAGACTTCCAAAGGAGATTGTCCATGTCATCAGAACAACAGAAGAACTGAGGTGAAGATCACTAAAATGAAATAAGCGACCATTAAGGTTTATAAAGTAAACGCCGGACTAAGAAATTCAGTCCGGCGTTTTTTTAGAATAACAATAATGATAAGGGAGATGTGTCATTTAATTAAAATTTATCCCGATCAAAGCCCAAATATTTCTGTAATTAAGACTACTTTTATATCGTTTATTAAAAACACCCCGTGTAAACTCCCGGCAACACATTTACCCTTTCATACTCAAGCCTTATGAACCATTTTAAGTTTTTGATTTTACTTATATTCATTGTTTTTGCCTCATGCAACAGCGGTAACAAAGATCAGAATGCCAATAAAAAGAACGCCCCGGTAGCTGTTGATGTGATGATAGCCTGCAACGAAGAGTTTCCTTCCAACATAGAAGTGAATGGCAATGTGCTCTCAGAAGAAAAAGTAGAACTCCACCCTGAAGTCAGCGGCAGGCTTACTTTTTTGAATATTCCCGACGGAGCCAGAGTGAAAGCCGGAACCTTACTGGCCAAAATCAACGACGCCGACCTTCAGGCTCAACTTCAGCAACAAAAAGTTCAGTTCGATCTGGCCCAGAAGACCGAACAGCGCATGAAAAAACTGCTTGCAGTAAATGGTATAGACCAGGCCACTTACGATGCCGCTCTCAACCAGATGAACCTGGTGGATGCCAACATCAAAGTGATAAACGCTCAGATAGACAAAACCGTTATCAAGGCACCCTTCGACGGTCAACTGGGATTGCGTCAGGTTAGTCAGGGAGCTTACGTAACTCCTTCAACCCTTTTGGGAACCCTGCAACAGGCGGACAAAATTAAAATAGACTTCACCGTTCCCGAATCGTACGAAAACCTCATTGGTATTGGTAAAACCGTGGCGCTTCAGTCATCTGGTTCGAAAGAAAATCTGGTGGCCACCATCACTGCCATAGAGCCGCAAATCAATTCGGCTACACGAAACATCAAAGTGAGAGCCAAGCTGGAAAGCGGCAACCTCATCCCCGGAGCCTTTGTGAAAGTAATGCTAGACAATAAAATAACCGGAATCGTTGTTCCCACCAATGTTATCATCCCCGATGCCTTTTCAAACCAGGTGGTCATAATCAAAAAAGGGAAAGGGAAATTCATCAATGTGGAAACCGGTATCCGGACTCCTTCCGTGGTCGAAATCACCAAAGGCCTCAAGGTGGGCGACAGTGTGGTGGTGAGCGGGGTTTTGTTTGTGCGCCCCACATCGCAGATAAAAGTAAAAGCACTGAAGAAGTTAGACAAACTGATAACTCCTGATAAATAAATCATATTGTAAACCCAATTAAAAACACTTTGATTAATGAATATTTCTGAATTATCGATCAGGAAACCGGTACTGGCAACAGTGATGAATATATTCATCATTCTGTTCGGGGTTATTGGGTTTAGTTTTTTAGGGGTAAGGGATTACCCCGCCATCGATCCGCCCATGATTACGGTAACAACAAACTACACCGGTGCCAATTCCGATATCATTGAAAGCCAGATTACCGAACCTTTGGAAAAATCAATCAACGGAATCCCCGGTATACGCACCATTTCATCCACCAGTTCGGTAGGACGCAGCAATATCACTGTAGAATTTAATATCAAATCGGATCTGGAAGCCGCCGCCAACGACGTGCGCGACAAAGTAAGTCAGGCGGTCAGAAACCTGCCCCAGGATATAGACGCTCCGCCGGTAGTTACCAAATCGGATGCCAACAGCGATTTCATTATTTTGCTTGCCGTGCAAAGCCCTAGCAAAGGATTGCTCGAACTGAGCGATTACGCCGAAAACGTTCTTCTGAATAAATTCCAGACCATACCCGAAGTAAGTGCTGTGAACATTGTCGGGCAAAAGCGTCCGGCCATGCGTCTGTGGGTCGACCCCGACAAAATGAATGCCTTCAACATTGCCTTTAACGACATCTCGAATGTGCTGAACAAAGAAAATGTGGAAATTCCTTCAGGAAAGATATACGGCAACAAAACCGAATTAACCATCAGGGCCATGGGACGACTGAGTACCGAAAAAGATTTCAGGGATCTGATTATTCGCGAGGATTCGAGCGGTATAGTCCGTTTGGGCGATGTGGCGAAGGTGGAGCTGGGACCCGAACAATATGAACAAAGCTGGAAACTGAATGGAGTAAGTGCCGTTGGATTGGCCATAATACCTCAGCCGGGAGCCAACTATATCAACATATCTGATGAGTTCAACAAGCGACTTGATGAAATTAAAAAATCCCAGAAGGGGGATATCATGTTTACAAGTTTAATCGATAATACAGTAAACGTGCGAAAATCGCTGAATGAAGTAATAGAAACCTTAATGATAGCTATTGGGCTGGTAATACTGGTAATCTTTTTCTTTTTCAGGAATTGGCTGATAGCCATACGTCCCCTCATTGATATTCCGATTTCTCTTATTTCTACCTTTTTCATCATGTATTTCGCTGGTTTCTCTATCAATATCCTCACCCTTTTAGCAATTATTCTGGCAACAGGCCTGGTGGTTGACGATGGGATAGTAGTCACTGAAAACATTTTCCGTAAGATAGAAAAAGGTATTCCCATACGTCTGGCAGCCATTGAAGGTAGCAAGGAAATGTTCTTTGTGGTCATTGCCACTTCCACCACATTGGCCATTGTTTTCTTACCTGTTTTGTTTCTGCAGGGGTTTGTTGGAAGTTTGTTCAGAGAGTTCGGGGTGGTACTTGCCGGAGCGGTGCTGGTTTCGGCTTTTGTTTCGCTCACCATCACCCCGGTGTTGAATGTGTATCTGAATAAGAAAAATGCAACGCACACTAAATTTTATAACAGAACCGAACCTTTCTTCAGTGGAATGGAAAGCGGTTATAAAAAACTATTGATACGTTTTGTCAATGTTAGAGGGATTGCCTGGGGAATTATGGTTGTATGCATACTTTTAATTTTCCTTATTGGAATAAACATACAGAGTGAAACTGCCCCTTTGGAGGATAAAAGCAATATCCGTTTGTCCATCACAGGTCCTGAAGGTGCCAGTTATAATTATATGACCACTGAAGGTGAAAAGATAGGTAATTTCCTTATCGATTCGCTTCCCGAAAGAGATTTCTCGTTTATTTCGATACCGGGCTACAGCAGTTCAGGAGTAAATGGCGGAAACGGACGCATCGGCCTGGTGCCTGTGAAAGACAGAAAAAGAAGTCAGGCAGAAATCGTGAAAATGCTGAACAAGAAATTGTCCCGTTTCAATAACGTGCGGGTAATTCCTGTTGAAGAACAAACCATATCGGTAGGCTTAAGCTCCAGGGGGGCACAACCTGTGCAGTTTGTGATACAGAATATCGATTTCGAAAAGATCAGGGCAGTAATTCCTAAATTCCTTGAAGAAGCCAAAAACGACAAAAACCTTCAAAATGTGGATGTCAATCTGAAATTCAACAAGCCGGAACTTGATCTTACCATCGATAGGATCAAGGCGAGGGAGTTTGGACTTACGGTGACCGACATTGCCCAGGTGATTCAAAGTGCTTTCAGCGGAGGCCGTTTAGATTATTTTATTATGAACGGCAAACAATACCAGGTAATCAGTCAGGTGGCTCTGGCCGATCGTCAGGAACCGACCGATATCACCAATCTGTTTGTACGCAACAACAAGGGCGAAAATATTTCGCTGGCATCGGTCACACATCTGGCCTCAAATGCCAATCCACCATCACTATACCATTTCAACCGTTACAAAGCAGCCACCATCACAGCAGCTCCGGCGGAGGGAAAAACCATTGGCGATGGAGTAAAAGCCATGCGTGCCATAGCTGATAAACTATTGGACGAAAGCTTCCAGACATCACTGAGCGGACCTTCACGTGACTATGCCGAAAGTTCATCGAACATTGCCTTTGCTTTTATTTTGGCATTGGTGCTTATTTATCTGGTACTAGCGGCGCAGTTCGAGAGCTTCACCGATCCAGCTACTATTATTTTTACCGTGCCCCTAGCCTTGGCAGGAGCACTGATAAGTTTATGGATATTCGGACAAACGCTCAATATTTTCTCCGAAATAGGCATGATTATGCTGATTGGATTGGTAACCAAAAACGGTATCCTCATCGTGGAATTTGCCAATAAGAAAAGGGATATGGGTATGTCGAAGCGCGAAGCCGTTATTGAAGCCGCTGTCCAACGTCTGCGCCCCATCCTTATGACCAGTCTTGCCACTTCGCTTGGTGCATTACCCATAGCTATGAGCTTGGGTGCAGCATCCACCAGCCGCATTCCTTTAGGTATAGTTGTGGTGGGGGGGATTTTATTCTCTTTAATACTAACACTGTTCGTGATACCGGCTATTTATACGTTCATCTCTGGCAAACGTGTAGCGAAACTTGAGAATATTAATAAAGAAAATTTACCCCTAAATACGGAAGCAAAATGAAACGAATTATCATAACCTTTGCTTTGTTTTTACCTCTGTTGTTGCAGGCACAAACGCAACTTTCGCTGCAAAGCGCATTAGACACCGCCCTTAGGAACAACCTTGATATTCAGATTGCCAAAAACTATGTGCAGATTGCGAAAGCAAGCAACAACTACGGATATGCCGGAGGATTGCCCTACATCAATGCCACGGCCAGTGATAATCTGGGCCTGAACAGCATCAACCAGAAATACAGTACTGGTGCAGAAACCAATGAAAGCAATATTCTTGGCAATGGAATCAATACCGGAATTTCGGCCAATATTGTTCTCTTCAATGGGTTCAAAGTGATGGCCACCAAAAAGCGTCTCGGTTTGATACAGAAACAAAGCGAGATAGAACTGAATGCACAGGTGCAGGATTTGATAGCGGCGGTGATGCTGAAGTATTACGACATCATTCGCCAGCAAGGCAACCTGCGTATCATGCAGAGTGTGTTCGAAATGTCGCAGAAGAAACTCGACATTGTGAACGAAAAGAAAGCCGTGGGCATGGCCAATGGCGTGGTGATTATGCAGGCCCAAAGCGATGTGAACACTGCCCGGCAAAACCTCACTACTCAGCAACTCATCATTGAGCAGGAAAAGAACGAACTGATGCAACTCATCAATTCGCGTCAGAAACCCGACTTTACTATCAGTGACAGCATTACCATTGATGGAAGCCTGGTGCTTGATTCCATCAACACTTACCTGAAACGTAACCCCTATCTGCAATCGGCCGAAGAACAGGTGAGGATAAACGAACAACTGCTCCGCGAAACCAATGCCCAACGATACCCTTCATTAAAGCTTAACACTGCGTACAATTTTGGTCGGTCAGAATACAATTCAGGCTACACTTTGCTGAACCAAAACTATGGACCTACGGTAGGACTTACCATCGCGGTTCCCATTTTCAACAGCAATGTCTACCACACCCAAAAGATAGTGGCCGGACTGAATGTGAGTAATGCCAAACTGCAAAAAGAGAATCTAAGTCATTCGCTGGAAACGACTGTTGTCAATAAATATAATGCCTACACCACTACCCTGCAACAGATAGCCTCGCAACAACAGAATTTCGCGCTGGCTAAACAATTGATGGAACTGGTGCTTCAGAATTTCCAACTCGGTCAGGCCACCATACTCGAAGTGAAAGCTGCACAGGCCAGCTACGAAAGCGCCGCCTATCAGTTAATCAATTTTCAATACGCTGCCAAGAGCGCCGAAATACAGTTGAAGCAGTTGATATATCAGTTGAGGTATTAAGGAAGAGAGTTCGGATTGGGAGGGGTGGCAAGGTCAGTTCAATGATATTTCCCATTAAATATCCTATATCAGAAATGCTAGGTTTGAGGGTTATAATAAAGAAAATAAAATTTAGATGGATTTTTCTGTTAAGATATTTACGAACTTTAAAGGAAATTATCACTAATCCTTTAATAAATAAAATTTCCCCTTCCGTAACATTCATATGAGACGTTTAATATTAAATATATTTGTAGCACTATATCTGTTCGGATTTAAACTTCACCGCAAAACCGGTAAATGGTTATTTAGTTGGGAATATGGTCGTATCATTTCGGAAGCCTTTTGGATGTCTGTACTACCGAAAAGTTTCATTGCTGCTCTTGATGAATATCATTACAGCCATTCTGAAAAATATTGTACCGAAACATATAATCATATGGGCTTCTTTAAATGGGAATCGGATATGATCGATCGCTATTTTGCGAATTGCACATCACTGATGGTTCTTGGCTCAGGCGGAGGCCGCGAGATGCTGGCATTGCAGAAAAAAGGATATGAGGTCGAGGGTTACGAATGCAACGAAAAGTTGCTAGACTTTTCTAAAAATTTCCTGCTCAATTCTGGAACTATGGCCAGTGTTTTCTACGCAAAACCTAATCATGGCCCCGACAACGATAAGGTTTATGACGGTATTATTTTGGGTTGGGGTGCATATAACCATGTGATGGGCAAAGAAAGGCGTATCAACCTGCTAAAGGAGATTAACACACACCTTACGATAGGCTCACCATTTATGATTAATTTTTGGTTTGCTTACGAGAATATTGACCATTATAGTCAGAAACTATGGAAGGTCAACCGTTTTTTTTGTCGTATATTTCGTACTCATTCTATTGAAAAAGGTGATTTGCTGACAGAATTTTCAGGACATATTTTTAGCATGCAGGAAGTAAGTGATGAATTGTTGCAGGCTGGTTTTATAGTGAATTATGCAAATACCCATCCTTACGGACATATGGTGGCTCATAAAACTTGCGATTAGCAACGTTTGAAGGAGTAGTGTTATCTGTAATTTTAATGGCAAGTAGATTTTATTATTATACTATTTTTACAAAACAATACAACCGCCATTTGTAATCTTTCCGGAGATGATTTAGACTTGCCTTGTCCAAGGATGAAATCTCCTCAGCCAGTTTAGCAGAAATCCTCTAAATAAGTGGTAATTATTATAAAAAAAGGGCGATTCATGAATCGCCCCAATAAACCCTACTCTAGGTCCTTCTTATTATTTTATCAGACCCAGACCCTCTGTGGCCGAAGCATCCTTGGGGCGGTTTAAAAGCGCCTTATTAAAAAGCACTTTGGCTTCGCGTAGTTTGCCCAGTCGGTAGTTGGTCCAGGCAAACATCAGTAGCGAATCGTAATCGAAAGGATACAGATTCACAATCTTCTCGAAATATGGCAAAGCTTCCGCGTATTTTGCCTTCCCATAATAGATAGATCCCAGTTTATAGTTGGCTGAGGTATTTTGCGGATCTGTCTTTAGAATTTCAAGATATTGAGTTACCACAGCATCCCAATTGCCCATGGCGGCGGCAGGGTTGATATAGCCAAAACGTGCCTCAATGCCATAGGGCATCAGTTCAATGGCTTTCTGATAATAGGCACAGGCATCGGTAAATTTCCCGCCCATATAGGTAAGCCAGCCAAGGCGCAGATTGATCTCGTAAGATTTCTCGTCATACAATTTCTTGAGTGCATCGGCAGCCTTGGCATAGTCACCCGTTTTTTCCAGGGTGTAGCTGCTGCTGAATGCCTCTTGCAAGGCAGCCGAATTGTCTTGTGCAAAACCACTTTTCGTCATCATAATGATCGCAACAATTGCGATACCGATTAGTTTTTTCATTTTTAAAGTTTCCATTTTATTCCTCCGTATATTAATTGACTGTTATTTAAATAATGATCTGTAACAAAATTATTGGGATAAGTGTAGTGAATTCCCGTCAGGTCTTTTTGAGAATACTGATAACCTACAGTAAGATCAAGCACCTTTGTCACTTCGTACACCCCGGTAAACCCAATAGAATAATTCACCTGTTCGGGATTATTGTAAACGATGCTTGCGTTGGCTTTATTGTATCCACGCAAACCGTTGTATGCAAATTGTCCTTCCAACCAAAGTTTTTTCCACACTTTTCCACCAATGGCTTCTTCGAAGACGGGATGGCTTTTGTCTGCTCCGCTATTAGATGCATCCGCCTTAATGGCTCCGAGGCCCTTACCCTGTCCAGCTAAACCAAGGCCTTGCATCTGCATCCATGCCACTGTGGTTGTGGTATACAAGTTCATATTCCCAAAAGGGAACCATGTAAACATCAATGCCCCCTGATAAAAGTTTTTATTATACAATCTGGAATACGAAACCGTCAAACCCAGCGAAAAAGGTCCAACATCCTTATACAATCCCAACGAAGCAACAATGTTATTATTAATAAAATTCGAATCGGGGAAGGTGTATATACTGTCTGAAGGGTTCCAAACCGCATTGAATTTCGAATATTTCAGATATTGATATTGTACCGCGGGTATAATGGTTAGCTTATTTTTGACCGATATTTCGGTATTCAAATAAAAGTGATGTTCCGAAACATTATACTTTCGAGTATTGATATACAACGGAAGTAAAACCTTTTTTTCCCTGCGGCTGTCGAAATGATAATAACTGAAATTGAGTGCCAATCCCCCGAAATAATGCCTATAATCCAATCCAAAGAACATAAAGCTTTGCGGATAATCGACCTCCCCATACAAATTGGAGGTTGGCCGGCCTATCAGTTGGTTGTCGCTTATATTAAATGCCTTGTCGAATTGATAGCCAAAGTTGGGATAAAAGCTATTGGTATACAAGGGAAAGTGCTTCAGAACGCGGTCGCGAGTCGATTTCAAAAACCTTTTAGACACCTTGTTCTGATATAACGAACGATTTAAACTTCGGTATGAATAATACAGATATTCCAGTGTAGTGCTGTCGTCCGAATTGAACTTATCAGCCCGGTTAAGATGCTGAATGGCCCTGGCATAATTTCCCCTGTTAAAACAGGCGATTCCCATACGCAAACGCAGGTAATAATAATCTATGTCCTGATGCAATCCGGCCTTGCCGATGGTCACCAATGAATCCCATTGCTGGTTTAAAAAATAGCGATACGAAAGGTCTTCCACCGAGCGAAACGTTAGTGTATCCTGCGCCTGAATTCGGGAGCCAAAACCACATAAGGCAAGCAAAACAAGAAGGGAATATTTCAGTATGTGGGTTTTCATTACAAGGGTTTGTTAATGTTGGTGGCTACGACGGTCTTGTTCTTATGAGTTACGGTAAACTCAGCGATATGATCTTTGCGCACAGAGAGTGTAAAATTATACTTTTTCATACTGATTCCGCCCACACGTATATCAACCTGCGATTGCATTTCAATGGAACTGTCTGTGAAATCATCCTTTTTGCTGATGTATTTCAGCTGATAGTTTGTTTTCAGGAACATAAAGAAAGGTGCCACAAAATCCTGCAGCAATATAAGCATTCCGCTGTTCAGGGTGTTTACCGGGAAGGTATCTTTCAGCTCCATGTCTTTGTAATATCCGTATAATACTTTATAGGCTGTCAGGTAGAAATAGAACAACAACGAACGGCGCTTGCCTTCGAAGTGAGTGAAATACATCATATCGTCGTCGCTCTTGAAAAATAGCTTTGAATTTGTCGACTCACACCAAATGTAAGTGTTGTTAAAATAATCGGCCACTACTTCCCATTTATAGGTCTTCTTTTGACCGCTTGGCAAAGCCGCCTCGAATAAAAACTGCTGTCCGGGTATAAAATGAAAAGCTTTATAAAGTGTTTGGTTCTTTTCTACCGCCGTTACCTTATCATTTTTTTCGGGTTTCTCGAACGATTTCAGTTCGTAGCCCTTATCAGTATTGAGAATATAGTGTCCCAAAGGATAATCCAATGTCTTTGACCCAATGAAAGGTGTAGCCTGCAACTGGAAATGAATATGAGGCTGTGGCGAACGGCCTGAGTTGCCGCAATGGGCCAGTATGTCCCCTTTTTTCAAAGTATCGCCTTTCTGCACCTTAAAAGTATCCTTACGGAGATGGCAGGTTTTGGAGTACAAACCTTCGGCATGTTTTATGACAATAGTATTGCCCCAGTTCTCCTCAGTATTTATATCCCCAATGGCATTATCATCAATACCGTCTACAATTTCTTCCACCACACCGGCCAAAGGAGCTATCACGGGTTTGTTGTAACAATAATAATCTTCACACGAACGGCCTATACCCTGAAACAACTGTCCTTTTTCGTCTGCAATCTCGAAATCCCAGGCCTGTTTCCAGTCTCCTTTATGGGTAATTTCACCGTTATGAGCCTGAGTAACCTTCCATTCACCCCAAAACGGCAGCGAAAACGGGAAGTAATATGATTTGCGGAAACGTTCTTTGCTGTTATGCTGCAGATAGAGGTTCTTCTCGGGTGAGAAATGCTGTATCAACACCATTTGGGGCTTGTCGTAAAACCTTTCCCTGAATTTCAGTGCATACAGAAACAAAAGCACTATCACGTTAAATGGCAGGGAATACACAGGCAATTGTATGAGGTTCATTATGGCCGTGGCCGAGGTGATGGTGATGGAAATCAAAGGAACCAACAACAATACCCATAGGAAGGAATGCCGCGAAGAGATCACAAAAAATCCTCCAATGGCAATGGCCGTAAGAATAAAATTGAAGCCAATATAGTTATAGTTCAGGGCGGTTATGTCGGCTCCAATAAAGGAATAAAACCAATAGCCCGAAAAATAAC
>CAZNRQ010000054.1:0-11744 GCA_964574845.1 uncultured Bacteroidales bacterium | reverse complement strand
AAAAAAAAATGTAGCTTTGTTATTATATAAAAAATTTTATGGAAAAGAAAAACGAACAACAATTAAATATTGAGCTGAGCGATGAAACCGCTGAAGGCATTTATTCAAATTTGGCCATCATTACACACTCACATTCAGAATTTATTCTCGATTTTGTTAAGATTATGCCGGGTATTCCTAAGGCAAAAGTTAAGGCACGCATTATTCTAACTCCTCAACATGCTAAGCGTTTATTGACTGCTTTAAAGGATAACATCTCCAAGTATGAAGATAATTTTGGACCAATAGAGGATAACAATCCGGTGGATCTTTCGCCTTTTAATTTTGGCGGACCAACTGCTCAGGCTTAATACAGCGATTTCAGAAATTCAAGGATGTATTAGTTAGGACAAGGCTTACTGATCCTCTGTGTCCGGGCTATCATCCCCTGTTTTTCTTTTTTTCTGTTTAAAACCTCCATTGATTTTATAGGAGACTCCAAAAAACAGTACTCTGGATTCTCGCTTACGATTAATAGTTGATGTGTAGTTTGTTCCCTGGGTTACCAATTGATATTTATTGGTATTAAAAATATCGCTTAAGCGCAGGCTTAGAGTAAGTTTGTTTTTCAAAAAGTCTTTCTTTAATCCCAGATCGAAGAAATAATTTGCTTTTTGCTTGCCTTGCGATCCGCCACTAGAGCCTCCGAAATAATCCCCGCTATTCTGTGCTGTAAAAATCGGGGACCTATAATTAAAACTTAATTGAGCATCGAAAGATTTCCAGAAAGTCATTGATGAATTTACTTTGGCAGTCCAGCTAGTATTTACATCATTGAAATCAATAGTATTGGAAGTCCCATAAAATTTAACTCCAAAATAGCTAAAATTACCATTTAGTTTCCACCATTTAAAAATTCCCTGAGAAACAATTAACTCTATCCCAAAGGAACTTCCTTTATCGAGATTTGAGTATGTACTTCTTGAAACGCCAAGACTATCAATTGAAACTACCCTTGTAATCATATTCTCAGTTTCGCGGTAAAAGAGGGTAGTATTGATGGAGGTAGATTTGAAGTCGATCAGATGGCCCAATTCGAATGAATTTGTGAATTCAGGATTTAGTTTCGGATTTCCTGAGCTAATATTCATAGGGTCGGTATAATTTATAAAGGGGTTTAATGAGTTGGAACGGGGACGATTGACTCTACGACTATAGCTGATCTGAAGTGCATTATGATCTGTGAATTCATACTTCAGATGAATGGTTGGGAAAATATTAAAATAGTTGTGTTTATAAACCATTTGACTGGTTAGTTGGTCTGAGATTGTGAATACTTGCTCGGCACGCAACCCCAATTGAAATTTGAATTTTTTGATATTGTTCGCATAGATGAAGTAAGCCGAATGAATTTGCTCCTGATATTTGAAATCATTGCTCGATAGTGTATCTTTTTGTTGAACACCTTCTATTAAGTTATTCAAAGAATAATCGTTTTCATTAATCTTGTAGTTTCCCTTATATCCGGTTTCTATACGTCCCCATTTTCCCAGAGGCTGAACATAATCAACCTGGCCGTTATAACTTGTGTTTTTATTGTTGTTGATTGTATTTTGATTCAGTAAAGTACTGTCGATGGGGATCAGATCGGTAGTATACCATAGGGTATTAAGATTAGAAGATGAGTTACCACCTGATTTCGAATAAAACAGATTGGCAGTTAGTTCCTGACCTTTTGTCTTGAAAGTTTTTTTGTAGTCAATGTTTATTTCAAAACCATCGTTATCAGATTTCCCCAAATTACCTTTTTTATAATAATTGGATAAAAGGTTATTAAAATCAAAATTCTTATAGATTGTGGTGTCATTTGGGATACCATTTCTGAAGTTATAGACTCCATAAAACGAAAGTGTGTTTTGCGAATTAAGGAAAAAATCGGCCCCTGCTTTCACATTTCCATAAAAACCTTTTCTCACAGATTTGTTATATTGGTCAAAATATGTAGTGGTGTCGTTGGAAAATAATTCCCGGTAAGTATCACTGGTTGATTTGAAGCGATTACGCCTTGCATCTACATTCACATACAGATTGAATTTCTTTCGGTTGTAGCCCAGATTTAAAGAACCACTGTATTGTCCATTGGTACTCGCATTTCCTGATATCTGTCCGTTGTAACCCGGTTCCTTTTTGCGTTTGGTTACAATATTTATGATGCCCGACATTCCATCCGGATCATATCTTGCAGAGGGATTGGTTACAATTTCGACCTTGTCAATTTGGGCCGCAGGCATTTGGTCGAGGCTGGTTAGGCCGGAAGGTCTGCCGTCGACAAAAATGGTTACATTGCTTGATCCACGAAGGCTAACCGTTCCGTCAATATCAACATTCACCGAAGGAATGGTTTGCATGACATCGAGAGCGGTACCACCGGCAGCTAAAATATTTTTGTCAACATTGATAACCTTCTTATCCAGGTTATATTCTATCTGATCTTTATCACCAGTAATGTTTACCACATCCAAATTGGTAGCAGTAGATTCCAGTTCAATGGTCCCCAGATTTAATGAGAGATTGTCAGGTGGCTTGATCATCAGGTCAGTTATCGTTTTTATTCCAAAGCCAATGAAATTTACTTTCACAAAATATCTGCCCGTCGAAAGTTTTTCGATTAAAAATTTCCCTTTAGCATTGGTAAGTGCGCCTGTTACCATGGAAGAGTCTTTACTCTTGTAAACAATTACATTGGCATAATCGATAGGCTCTTTGGTCTTTTTGTCAATAGCAATTCCATGGATTTCGCCCTGGGGACCCATATCGGTATTGCCTTGGGTTTTGTTCTGTGTAAAAGAGTTCAGACTGATCAACAGCAAACCCAATAGAAGACTGAATTGTTTCATTAAAATGTTATTAGAGACTTATTTGGAAATGGTTTTTTGTATTATGATCTCAACATCATGAGTGGCATCATTCATTACTTCAGCAATGATACCTCCTATAGAACCTGCAATTAAAGCTGAGTTGATCCTTGAAAAATAAGTTATCCCATTGGTTTTCTCATAAACAGAAATACGGCAGGGCATAAGTGCCGAAACCACTCTTTCGTCATTCAATTCAAGAATACGTGAGGAATGTTTTGGATGGCATATCTCAAATACTTTAACAGCCATAACGTCTTTTCCAAAATTACGCATAGTTTGTTGCAGATCGTGAATGGCAGGAGTCTTCCAGCCCGCTTCATTAATGGTTTCGGTAAGTTTTTCAACCGATGTTTCAAAATCAAAAGGGCTTTCTGATTCAAAAAATAGTTCTTCTGGTTTCATGAGTTTGGGATTTGTGGAAAAAGCAAGGAAAACCCATTAACAACGAGTTTCCCTTGCCTGTTTAATGTAAAATGTGATTATTTCTTTTTGCAGCAACCGGCTCCATCGCCTTCGCCTTTTCCGTGGCCTTCGCATCCCTGCATTTTGCCTTGTCCGTCGCCTTCTTTGTTTCCATCCATATGGCCTTTGCAATCTTTCATTTGTCCATCGCCTTTTTTGCAGCATCCGCCATCGGCTTTTCCTTTACAACCTCCGTTATCCTGGCCCATATGTTTACAGCCTTGTTCTCCGTTGCTCATTCCCTGTCCGTTTCCGTCCATTTTGCAACCACCGTTGCCCATTCCTTGTTCGTGCATCTTACAACCGCCTTGTTCCATACCCTGTTTATTGTAACCCTGCTCCATTCCTTTCATTTCTTTGCCTCGCTCATTTCCCATGCCGGTATGAATATCAAACATAACCTTTTGATCAGCGGTCAGGAGTTTTCTTACATCCTGTTTGAAAGCCTCATGTTTTTTTGCCATATCGGCCTTCAAAGCGAATAGCTCGTCAATGGTTTTATTTACAGTAGCCATATCAACATTGTCGCCGGTTGAAATGGTTTTCAGATGAGCCTGCTTTTCAGCAATGAGATTTTTGATGGTAATTCTATCTTTAATTAAGTTTAATTTTAAAGCATCAATCTGTTTTTGCTGATCAGCAGTCAGATCTTTTATAAAGGCCATATTTTTATCGCCTTTACACATTCCACCTTGCATTCCATCTTTTCCATGTTGCTCGCATTTTCCTTGTCCCTGAGCCATAGTTTGTGTGGTACCCAGACTTGCTATCAACATAACAAGCATTACAATAAAGCTGATTTTTGTTTTTTTCATTTTTTTTAGTTTTTAATTATTAGAATTTGATATTAGAGTTTATGATTTTTTAGATTAAAAATTGCTTCCGTCATTGGCCTTGCAGCTCTGATGCTGTTTTTTATGATCTTTTTCAGGCCCCATGCCTTCGCCACGGCCTTCACAACAGAAGACATTGCCTATGATGGAAGACAGTTTTTTCTTTTGTTCGTCGTTGCAAATTTTCGACAAGTCGAAATAATGATTGATATAAAGCTTACGTGTGGTAGCATACAGCACTCCCAACTCGTCTGCTGTCTTGTATAGCAATGCTGTATCGGCATTCGGTTTCGACATCTCGCGAGTCATGAATTCTCTTTTCACCATCATAATTCTATGGACAGCCATAACCGTATCATGATACTTTTGTTTTTCAACTTCAAATTTTTCAGCCTGAACCGGAGTAAGGTTCAATTCCGTTTTAAGATAAGATTGAAAACATCCTTTTTCCTCACGGCATTGTTTTTGGCAGCCTTTGATGTTCGTTTTATAATAAATAGTAGCTATAGCAGTAATGTTGAACAATATTACCGCAATCAGTATCCATAAGGTTGTTTTGTTTTGCTTAAAGTAGCTCATCTGCTTATTTTTTATCGTTTAAATACATTTCAATGACCTGATCGTTGCGAGAGGTCAGATAATTTTCGCTGGCAAACTGAGTAGTTAGTTCTGTTTTTGAATCAACAGCCAAAATAGTATTGGTCTGGTTTTCGGCAAAGCCGTTACTGATCTTTATACCCGTGAATATGCCAAGCACTATCAAAGAAATTACCATGGCCGGACGTAAAAAATATTGTACGACCTTTATCTTGGTTGATGAAGTTTGTTTGTGTTCAAGTTTCGAAAGAATTCGTGTAGCGATAAAATCATTGGGTTTGGTATCGGCTGACAGCGCAACACTATCTAATACTCCCGACATCTTATTATACAATACCCGACAATGCCCGCATTGTTCCAAATGTCTTTGTACTAAAGCTGATTTTTCAGTACTTAGTTCTTTGTAAAAATTATCGAGAAGTTGAGATTCTATCTTTTTGCAATCCATTTTTTGTGTTGCGTTTACTAATTAGACACCGATGTTTTCAAAAACTTGCAGTCCTTGAAAAATATTTTAAAAATAACCATCCGCCGCAGCGGACACACTGAAAAACAAAGAAAAACAATTAATGTCCACCAATGACTATAAATGACTATAAATGACTATTAATGACCATTAATGACAACAAATACAATTCAACAATTACTCATTCAACAATTTCACCAACCTCTCCTGCAGTTTTTGCTTGGCCCTATAGATAAGGGTTTCTGTTTTGGAAAGAGATATTTTCATGATTTCGGCTACTTCGGCATACGAAAATCCATCCACTTTGTTTAGGGTAAAGGCTATGCGCTGTTCTTCCTTCAAACCCTCTATACAAGTGTACAATATGCGATTGTTTTCTTCGTTTATTTTTTTGGTTTCCTCACCTTCTTCCGAGGCCGAAAGTCTGTATTTCTCCATTTCCTTCTCTACCGTAGAACTCAGTCCCAGGCGCTCCAGAAAAGAAAACTGCTTCTGTTTGCGTTTGAAATTCAGCGAACGGTTGATGGCAATGCGGTAAAGCCAGGTCTGTATCTTAGCCTCTTTTTTAAAGGCACTGATATTCGAAATAGCCTCAATAAAAACATCCTGAGTCAGTTCTTCGGCGTCTTCTCTATTATTTACAAACCCCAGACAGATGCGGAAGACCATGTCTTTGTGCAGGTCGATAAACCTTCGGCAGGCGTTTTCGTCCTGGTGTTTGATCTGCTCTATTAGTTGGTGTTCTTCCATTCCGATGGTTCGAGGATGCAAAAGTAGGTAAATTTAATTGTCAGCGCTATTGATGCAATAAGTGCACCTTTTTACCAAAAGGCCTTGTACAATTTCTTACAAAATAGATAAGCCTGGTTTCCTATTGAGTCGGGTAAATAGGCCTGAAGATATTTGACTATGTTTCGGCCCGCATCGAACCATGAGTTCCTGTCGTTAGAATCGCTGTAGAATCCTTCCCGGGTGGCAAGTTCTATGGCCTTTAATCTTTCCTGATAGGGAAATTCTGAAGTATCGAAAACAATGCGTGGGCGGATTGTATGGTAATCATGTATGGTTTCCGAATAAAAATGGCCCTTTGATTTTACATAATCCCATTGAGGGGTTCCTTTGAAAGGCAGGATGGAATAAAACATTACAAAATCGAGTTCCGAATTTTTGGCATAGGCTAAGGATTCTTTTACTTTCTCCAAAGTTTCGCCCGGACTTCCTATAACAAACTGACCTAAAACCTCTATGCCCGCTTTTTTAAAAATACTGATGCCTTCTTCTATTTTCACAATACTGTTTTGCTTGTCCATCATTTTCAGAATAGCATCATTGGCCGATTCTATTCCCACGCCTACATTATAGCATCCGGCCTTTTTCATTTTACGTGCCAGTGGCAGGTTAATTTTTTCGGCCCTTACAGGTGTCGACCATAGAATCTTGGTTTCTTTTTCTATCAATAGGTCGCAGAATTGATCCACCCTATCCATGTCTATATTAAAGGAATTGTCATTAAAGCTGAAGGTTTTATTTCCGAATTGCCGGGTAAGGAATTCTACCTCCGCAACAACATTTTCTGCACTTCTTTTTCGCCATGTAAACTGCCATATGGAAGTGGAATTGCAGAAAGCGCATCTGTAAGGACAACCCCTGCTGGTAACCAGACGGTGGACCGGATATCGGTTCATCTTAAACAGATCGTATGCTGGAAGCGGAAGACTATCCAAATCAGTTATCAGTTCACGGGGCGCATTGGTTTTTATCTCGCCCGACAGGTCTCTATACATCAATCCATTTATTTCTTCTAGATTCCTTTGCCCTTTTATGAAGAATAGCAATTCGGAAAATGTTATTTCGCCCTCGCCATAAACGGCATAATCAGCAGGGGTTTGGACGAAAATCTCTTCCATCAGGGTGGTTACATAAGGACCACCCAGGCAGATGCTTTTCGTGCAATTTGCTTTTCTGATAGTTTTGAAAAGTGAAATTACTTCGTAATAAACAGGGGAGAGGACCGTAATTCCGATAAGATCAAAGGTTGAAGCAAAAAACCGACGCGTTTCTTTTTTCGTGGCTGTTCGCGTATCTAAAATAATAATTTCGATTTCGTCGTGGCGGCTTCGTGCATAGGATGCAAGATATCCCAAACCCAGATGGACAGCTTTGTCTTTTCGGTCCTTATTCGGAAATATCAGTCCTATCTTCAACGGCAGCTATGTTAATGAAAGGGCTAAAATAGATAAAAATTCAATCGATGCTTTTATGAAGGGAAGTGGAGCCTTGTATCTTTACAGTTCTAATATTTCACCCGCCCTGCTTTTCTCATGGCCTCTTTGGCTTCTTCCGGCTGTTTGGTTCCCAGCAGAATTCTTTTTCCGTCGGTGAGCACCATTTGTATTCCCATGTCGCCCGATACGGTGTAAGCTTTTCCTTTTCCGCCAAAGCTGCCTCTGATTCCCCAGCCGCCATAATCTTTTATCGGATGATATTGTGTGACGAAGCATTCGGCTATCGCTTCCCAACGATAGATTTTATAGGATGTTTGAAAAGGGAAAAAACGAAAGTAAATTCCATCTGCCCTGATCTCTGTTTCGAGACGCACCAGCAAAAACAACAGCGAAAGCAATAAGGTAAAACCGAGGGCAAGACAAAGGACCGCATTGCTCATCTTTGGGCCTTGGGTGCTTACTATGTTATGAACGATGCCATAAATAAATAAAGCATTAATCGCCAGCAAAACCAGCCCCAGCCATATTTGCCTGAAGTATTGGCGTTCCGAAAAAAGAGTATTTGGGTTCATTTCGATTTTTTTCATTTTATCATTTCGATTTTCTCATTTACTTTATCAATAAAAGCATGGTATTTGGTGGGCACATTGATTTTCATCAGATCCAGGAGCCAGAATTTCCGGATGCCGTCTATATGATATTCTATATAAAGACCGCCCCAGTCGCCGGCATCAGGTTGTCCGATTACGTTGGAAGGTTCATTTAGAAGGGCGGTAGGGAAGAAGGTAGGCAGATCTTTGGTTTGATTATACTTAGCCTCGGACAGCGTCACGTATTGTCCTTCGTAATAATCGGCAGAAGTAGGATAATGATCCAGGGTGTCTTCCATCAGGCTGCTTTCGTCCAGTTTGAAAATGGCTATGCAATTGGGTCCTCCGCATTCGCCGAAGAAATGGCCGAAAATAAGGTAATCGCCCTTGGCTTGTAGGGGGTCATCTTTTTTGCACCCTATCAATATCAGGGTTAGCAACAAAGGGAAGATTATTTTTTTCATGGGAGTTTCATTTTATTCGATCAAAAAGAAAGATTTTCTTTCGCTTACTTGTTTTTTCGGGGACGTGCCACCAGCCACGAGATGACAGCGATGATTCCGAAAACTAACAGAAACGTTATGCACCCCAGATGGATCTCCGAAAGATTGGAATAAGCAAAACGCGAAGGTATGATTCCTGAGGAACCTAAAAAACTTTGGAGAAGCACAATGCCATAAACCACTGCCGTGATAATAAGAATAGCAAAGGACAGTGAAAATATCTGGTACGAAAGTGTTTTGGGTTTGGGTTTCGAAACTCTTCGGAAGCTCATTATCGATAGCACAGCTACTATCAGACTTAAGATAATTAAGGTAATACCGGCTGGCTCACCCCAAATTTCTTTCAGGAAATAAACGCTGCCTTTTTCAATCTCCTGATGTTCGGGCGGGCCCGGAGCAATAAGCATCCATATTCCCACAACCAGCAAGGGAGCAGCAATACACAGCAGATTGATCATCAGGTTTTCTTTTTTCTTTTTCTTTTCTGTGGGGTCCATATGAGGTTTGTAAAATTGTTGTTGTTTTTAACCGATATTATTCCCTGATACTTTTTTTTGCTTGGCCTTGCGGCAATCAACCGAACAAAACTTGGTAATTTCATCTTTTTTTGGTACAAACTGTTTGTTACAGTATCTGCAATAACGAATATTACTTTCACCAACCGACATATTCGATGTATAATTCGACTGGCATTCCGTGCTGCAATAAAGCTTACTAACCATATTTTGTTTTAAAACCTTACGACAATACCTGCAAGTTAATTTCCTTGCGTTAAGAGTTTTCGCAAGCTTAATATGGGCGGCTTTATTTTTTTTCTCCTGCCTTAAATTGTTTATTATTCTGCTATTAAGGTATTCATTCTCGCATCTTTTGCAACAATATTTTTCAGTAGAAGCTTTTCTGGTAAATTGGTTAAAACAGTTTTTACAGTATGCGTTCTTTGCCATAATAATAGTTTTTTAAATGTGACCGTTAAAATTAATATTTTTATGTAAATCGCAATAAATAGGTTCTGTTTTTTTGCGAAGCAAAATACTGCTAACTTTTTATTTATCCGATCAGCTCAACTCTTCCAACATTTTTCCTTGCTTGCTTCAAGGCACTTTTTTAACCATTATTCTTTCAAAAACCGGCTCACTTCTGTTTTATTATTGTTTTGCCATCTCATGATGTAAATTCCTTTGGCAAATCTGCTAATATCAATGTCGGTTTTTCCCTTTTGTATGGTTGTGTGCATAAGGGTTTGTCCGTTTATGTCGGTTATTTCCAAAGCTGCGTTTTCAGGACTTGCTATAGTTATATTATCATTGGCAGGATTGGGAAATATTCTGAATTCTTCCCCCGAAGGAATACTTTCAGTCGAATTAAATGCTGAATCGCATAAGCATCGAACCGAAGCACCTGATCTGTTCGAAAGCGCTAAAGTGCATAAATATACAGAATCGTATACCAAAAGAACAGAACTGCCGTCATAAGCTCCCATGGCGGTGGATGTCCAAAAAATACATTCGGATGTTAGCCCTCCCTGAGCCCAACTGTATTCCCAGATAAGACCGCCGGGGAGAGCCGTAAAACCACTCGAATTGGTAGCTCCCGTGTTGGGCGATAGCCAGTGGGCTGTTCCGGTTTCCTTTAGCTTGCCTCCCGAAATCAAATATCCGCCCAGGTAGTCCGAAAGTGCCGTAAACTCCGAATCGCTGGGTGCATGCCAGCCCGCCGGACATAGTTTTCGGGCATCGGTCACCGCGAACCAATTATATAAAGGGCCATAATTCCCGGCATAAACGGCCGAATCATTATAGTAATATCCTCTGGCTCCTGTGCTCAAACTCCCAAATTGATTGTTGGTGGCATAGGGTATTTTATCCCCGTTATTGTAATGAGTTACCATCAAATTTTCCTGCATCCAGATTTGTGTTCCGATGGTAACAGTATTATAAACATTCCCATCAATATCACTCACTGTCTGCGCAAAATTCTGAATGCTCAGAGTTGCTAATGTCATAAAGAGTAGAATTGTTTTTTTTATGGTTTTCATATATTGGGTATAACTCGTTTATAAGTCCTATAAATATGGCACAATCCCACCCATTTTTGGATATACACGTACCATTAAACTTGGTATTTTGTTGTAGTAAAAGTAAAAAATTATTTCAAAACAAATCTACCCATATCCATTTTATTTTTCCATTTGTTTTTTTAATCAAAATAAAAATTTGGGGGTCATCCACTGTTTTCATAAAAAATCCACTGTTCTGCAAAAAAATCCACTAATTTGCTAAAAAATCCACTAATTTGCTTAATTATCCACTAATTAGCTTAACTATCCACTAATTAGCTTAACTATCCACTAATTAGCTTAATTATCCACTAATTTGGCTAAAAATCCACTATTCTGCTAAAATATCCACTATTCAGCTAAAATATCCACTGTTCTGCTAAAATATCCACTATTCTGCTAAAACATCCACTATTCTGGCGGATTATCCACTTTTTTATTTAAAAATCCACTGCCTTAATTGAAAATCTAAAAGAGGGTTTTTGATATGGATAAACATAAAAAAACTGCTGTCGATCGTTTCGATAACAGTTTGCTTAAAAAGTGAAATAAAAATACCATTTACAAAAAATCAAAAAACAATAGAATAATTAAATGAACCCAAATAAAAAATAGAATAAAACCAAAAGCATAAGACAATAAAACCGAAAACTTAAATAATAAACGCAACAAGCATCTTCTTCTATCCGGATTATTACTCATGGTCTGTCCAAACAACTAATTTCTTACATTTGTCCCTCTCTTACACATCTTGCCATATGCCCATTCGTCCGATTTTTCTCTCCTTATTTCTCTTCCTGGCAATCCCTTATTTGCGCGCTCAAACCGCCAACTCCTACTACGAAGCCGGCGTCACCAAATATAAAGCCAAAGACCTGCCCGGAGCCATCACCGAATTCACCTCCTGTGTCACCAAAAACGAATTCTTCTACGAAGCCTATCTGGAGCGTGCCCGCTGCTTTGTCGATCAGAAAAAATACGATGCCGCCCTCCGCGACCTCAGCAAAGCCATCGCGGTTGATGTCAAATACTACGATGCCTATCTGATGCGAGCCAACACCTATATTATTCTGAACCAGGAAAGGCCCGCCCTGGCCGATCTGGCCAAAGCC
>CAZNRQ010000053.1:0-11754 GCA_964574845.1 uncultured Bacteroidales bacterium | reverse complement strand
CAATGAAGCTGTCAGCCTTTGTGTTGAAAATGCTTTGGAAGTTGAGGTACCCGAAAGAGTGAAGTACATAAGAACCATCTTAGCTGAATTGAATCGTATAGCCTCTCACCAGTTGTGGTGGTGTGCATTCGGAATGGACCTGGGTGGGCTCACTTGTTTTTTCTATGGCTTACGCGACCGAGAAAAAATACTCGACATTTTCGAAGAATCTTTTGGCTCGCGATTGTTACACAGTTTTGTGATGCCAGGAGGTTTGATGCACGATATTCATCCTAACTTCCAAAAACGCACCAAAGAATTCATCAAATATTTCCGTAAAAAACTGCCTGAATACGACAGACTTCTCACAGGTAATGTTATTTTTCAGGAACGCACAAAACATCTTGGTATCATGACCAAAGAAGATGCTATTTCCTATGGCATCACTGGTCCTTCAGCAAGAGCTTCCGGTTTTTCTTGCGACCTCAGAAAGTTGCATCCCTACAGTGCTTATGATAAAGTCGATTTCAAAGAGATACTTTACACAGAAGGTGATACTTTCCACAGATACAAAGCCCGTATAGACGAGATGTGGGAATCGATGAAGATAATTGAACAATTGATTGATAATATTCCTGAAGGAAATTACACTGCCAAAATGAAACCGGTGATCAAACTTCCGGTGGGAGAATATTTCCAGAGGGTTGAAACTGCCAGAGGCGAATTGGGTGTTTATATTGTCAGCGACGGAAACAAAACTCCGTATCGTTTGAAATTAAGAACTCCTAATTTCTCAAATCTCTTTATTATGAACAAGATCACTGCCGGGCTGAAAATTGCCGACCTTGTTGCTATTAGCGGCTCATTGGATTTAGTTATTCCTGATATTGACAGATAACAGTATATATTATGGGTTACGAAAGATATGATTTTACACCGATCACGCAAGCGATAGATACATTCCTGTATCAGAATTTGCCACCTACCTGGGCATTTATTGCTGAAATGACGATAATCGGGATTGCTTTTTTGGCATTTTATGCTGTGGTAGGTTTGTACCTCGTTCTGGCCGAACGAAAAGTATGTGCATTTATGCAGAACCGGATTGGACCAAATCGGGTAGGATGGTATGGTATTATACAAACCATCGCTGACTTGTTTAAGTTGCTGGGGAAAGAACTTATTCGGATCAGAAAAGCAGATAAAGTACTGTTTAATATTGCTCCTTTTATTGTCATCATTACTTCCTTTCTGGCAATTGCTGCCATTCCCTTTGCTCAGGGATTGCACGCCATTGATTTCAATATTGGTATCTTCTACGTTATTTCTGTATCATCAATAGGCGTTATTGGGATTCTCTTGGCCGGATGGTCAAGTAACAATAAATACTCATTGTTGGGAGCTATGCGTAGTGGTGCGCAGATAATAAGTTATGAACTTTCAGTCGGATTGTCTCTGCTGACAATTATTTGTTTTGCCGGAACAATGCAGCTATCCGAGATAGTGCAAAGTCAGGCGGACGGTTGGTGGATATTTAAAGGTCATATTTCGGCCATCATTGCTTTTTTGATCTTTCTCGTTGCCAGCACAGCAGAAACCAATCGCGGTCCATTCGATCTAGCTGAAGCAGAATCGGAGTTGACTGCCGGATTCCATACGGAATATTCAGGTATTAAGTTTGCGTTCTTTTTCTTGGCAGAATATATGAACATGTTCATTGTTGCTTCTTTAGCTGCCACTGTATTCTGGGGTGGTTGGATGCCATTGCACATCGGAGGCTGGCATTCATTTAATAATGCCATGGATTGGATTCCTCCTTTTGTATGGTACATGGGAAAAACAGCTTTTATAATCTTCCTGATGATGTGGATCAAATGGACTTTCCCACGTTTGAGGATAGACCAATTATTAAATCTGGAATGGAAATATCTCCTGCCTATAAACCTTATCAATATCTTGGTTGCGGCTTTCTTAGTATTAATGGGATGGTATATTAGTTAATGTATGAAAAGTATAATCAATTATATTAGTGGAATTTTCAAAGGGGTTTGGTCGCTACTTCAGGGCATGACCGTGACCGGCAAATATTTCTTCAGCCCGTGGAACATTGTTACTCAAAAGTACCCGGAGAACAGGAAGAAATTGGAAATGTTCGAACGCTTCAAAGGCGAGTTAATCATGCCTCATGATGCAAATAATCAGCACCGCTGCACTGGTTGCGGAATTTGCGAGATCAATTGTCCTAATGGATCTATCGAGGTTCTGACAGATAAGATTGTTACCGAAGAGGGAAAATCAAAGAGAATCATCGATACGTACATTTATCATCTCTCAATGTGCACTTTCTGCGGATTATGTGTTAAGTCGTGCCCATCTGATGCGATAGTGTTTTCGCAGAAATTTGAACATGCTGTGTTCGACAGAAACAAGCTTACGAAAGTATTAAATAAACCAGGTTCATCAATTGTAAAAGATATAGCAGAATGAATGCATACAAATTAATGTTTATCATCTTTTCGGTGGCAATTGTAATATTCTCAATATTAACAGTTACCTCACGAAAAATTCTAAGAGCAGCGGTGTATCTTTTGTTTGTTCTTATTTCTACTTCAGGTATTTACTTCTGGCTTAATTATCAGTTTATGGCTGCCGTGCAGCTTACGCTATATGCCGGTGGTATTGTGGTGTTGATCATCTTCTCCATACTCCTGACTCACCAGATCGATCATAAATTCGATGTCCCCAGTTGGAAGAAAGTACTTCCTGCTGCTTTGGCTTCATTATCGGGTATGCTATTAACATTATACGCCATTTTGACTTATAATTTTGTTCCTACTGATAAAGCTCCTGTGGCGGTTGACATGAAAGTAATAGGAAATCAACTGATGGGTATTGGCGAAAATGGTTATGCATTGCCTTTCGAAGTCATCAGTATTCTGCTCCTTGCTGCCATGATTGGGGCTATTATTATTGCAAAAAAAGGGAAATAAAAATATATTACTATGAATGAAGGAATCCCATTATCGTATTTTCTTGCCTTAGGCACCATAATGTTCTTTATTGGAATATTTGGTTTTCTGGTACGTCGCAACCTGATCACCATGCTTATGTCAATAGAGTTAATCCTAAACGCGGTTAATATTAATTTTATTGCGTTGAACCATTTTCTCTATCCCGATAAATTGCAGGGACATTTCTTTGCAATCATCGTTGTGGCTATTGCAGCTGCCGAAGCATCAGTGGCTATTGCGCTAATTATAAATGTCTATAGAAGATTTTCAAGCATCAACGTGGATGATGTTGACGAAATGAAGTATTAATATTAAAAACTCCGAATGATGTTCGATTTTAGTTATACCATTTTAATTCTGATTATTCCGCTGGTAATGTTCCTGTTTCTGGGTCTGTTAGGAATGAAATTCAAACCTTCTGTATCCGGCATCTTAGGCACCATTGGCTTGGGAATTATTTGCTGCCTGTCATACTATACTGCTTACAGGTACTTCTTTGATGTAGGAAAAGTAGGGGAAGAGTTCGTAAAGCTGATCCCGGTTAATTTCACCTGGTTGAATCTTACCGACTCATTACATATTGATATGGGTATTCTTCTGGATCCTATTTCTGTGATGATGTTGGTGGTTATAACCACTGTGTCCTTCATGGTCAATTTGTACAGTATTGGCTATATGCATGGTGAGAAGGGCTATGAGAGATTTTTTGCCACCTTATCACTGTTTACATTCTCAATGCTGGGGCTGGTAATTGCAACCAATATTTTCCAGATGTACATTTTCTGGGAATTAGTGGGTGTTTCTTCTTTCTTGCTGATCGGGTTCTATTATGAGAAACCTTCTGCAGTGGCAGCATCTAAAAAAGCTTTTATTGTAACTCGTTTCGCCGACCTCGGTTTCCTTGTAGGGATTTTAATTCTATCCTACTATACAAAGACATTTGATTTTGCTAAGATAACAGGTTCTGAAGGAGTTGAAATTATGAAAAATGTTTCAGGGTCCTTTTTAGGTGTATCTGCTGCTACCTGGGCTTTGATGCTGATATTTATGGGAGGTGCCGGAAAATCTGCTATGTTCCCTCTGCATATTTGGTTACCTGATGCTATGGAAGGTCCTACTCCTGTATCCGCTTTAATCCATGCTGCTACCATGGTTGTGGCCGGTGTGTTTTTGGTGGCCAGAATGTTTCCACTTTATGTTTTTACAGCCCCACATGTACTGACTATTATAGCTTATGTAGGAGGCTTCACTTCTCTGTTTGCTGCGGTGATCGCCTGTACCCAGTTTGATATCAAACGAGTCTTAGCGTTTTCTACACTGTCGCAGATTGGTTATATGATGCTGGCTCTGGGTGTTTCAGGTTATGGTGGTGAGGAAGGTTTGGGATTCATGGCTTCCATGTTCCATTTATTCACTCACGCCATGTTCAAAGCCTTGTTGTTTCTGGGTGCCGGTGCCATTATTCATGCGGTCCACAGTAATGTTATGAATGAAATGGGTGGATTAAGGAAATATCTCAAATGGACTAATATTCTGTTCCTGATTGCCTGTGTTACTATTGCCGGAGTTCCGCCTTTATCTGCTTTCTGGAGCAAGGATGAGATTCTGGTAGCTGCTTATCATCATGATAAGATTCTGTTTGTGGTTGAATATCTGGTTGCAGGATTGACAGCATTTTATATGTTTCGTTTATATTTCAGAGTTTTCTGGAATAAAACACCGCATTATCATCATACACCTCATGAAGCTCCATTGGTTATGCTCATACCCTTAATTGTTCTTGCTATTGGTTCTTTATTTGCCGGTTTCCTTCCTTTCAGTGAATTGGTAACTTCTGATGGTAAAGGTTTTGAAAGCCATACCGACCTGATGATAGCTATTCCTTCTGTTCTTATCGGTTTGGTGGGTATTGCTGTTGCCTACTTTATGTATGCTAAAGAAAACAGTAGTTCTGATAAAGTGACTAAAGCACTTGGTGGTCTATATAGAACAATTTATAACAAGTTTTATATTGACGAAATCTACCTTTTCGTAACCAAAAAGATATTATTCAATTTAGTATCGCGTCCGGTGGCATGGTTCGACAGGCATGTGGTTGACGGTACTATGAACGGTGTGGCCTGGGTGATCACTTCAACCTCTAGCAGGATTAAGGGTGTACAATCCGGTCAGCTCCAAACTTATGGCTTTGTGTTTATTTCCGGTGCTATTGCATTGGCTTTATTATTACTTTATTTGTGGGTTTAAAAATTTGATACAATGAATATACTTTCCTTATTTGTTATAATTCCGATACTTACTATAATAGGTATCCTCATGACCAAGGACTTTAAAGGTGCTAGGGTGGTATCGGCTATTGGAATGGGTGCTCAATTGATCACTGCGATTGTGCTGGTTTTCTGGTATCTTGCCCTACGCAAAGCTGGTGACACATCTGTCATGCTATTCACCGACGATTTTCTTTGGTTTAAAAGCCTTAATATTCATTATGCTATTGGTGTGGATGGTATTTCAGTAGCAATGATTGCACTAACCGGAGTGGTGACATTTGCTGGAGTATTTGCTTCGTGGGAGGTTCAAAACTTATCGCGTGAGTTCTTTATTTCTCTTATAGTTTTGGCCATGGGGGTATTTGGATTTTTTATCTGCCTCGACTTGTTTACCATGTTCCTGTTTTACGAAATAGCGGTTATTCCGATGTACCTATTGATTGGGTTATGGGGTAGCGGACCTAAGGAATATTCGGCCATGAAGCTTACCTTGATGCTAATGGCAGGTTCTGCTCTCATCATGGTGGGTCTTTTGGGACTTTATTTCAATTCGGCTCCTGATGGTGGACAATTGACATGGAACATCATGGAAATTTCGAAAGTTAAAATTCCACTTGACAAACAATTGTTCTTATTCCCTTTTACCTTTGTGGGTTTTGGGGTTTTGGGTGCATTATTCCCATTCCATACATGGTCGCCCGACGGTCATGCTTCAGCACCTACTGCTGTATCTATGCTTCATGCCGGTGTTTTGATGAAACTGGGAGGTTACGGTTGTTTCCGTATAGCTATGTTCTTATTGCCTGATGCGGCTCACGAACTTTCATGGATATTCCTTATTCTTACTACCATTAGTGTGGTTTACGGTGCTTTTGGTGCTATCTGGCAAAAGGATCTCAAATACATCAATGCGTATTCTTCGGTGAGTCACTGCGGCTTGGTACTTTTTGCCATCCTTATGATGAATAAAACAGCTATGGACGGTGCCATCATTCAGATGATCTCTCACGGACTTATGACAGCCCTCTTCTTTGCTCTCATTGGCATGATTTACGGAAGAACTCATACCCGACTAATCAATGAAATGGGTGGTTTAATGAAAATTATGCCTTTCTTGGGTGTGGCGTATGTTATTGCCGGTCTAGCATCTTTAGGCTTACCGGGATTAAGTGGATTTGTGGCGGAAATGACCATTTTTGTGGGTTCATTCCAGAATCCGGATCTTTTCCACCGTGTAGCAACTATTCTAGCTTGTTCCTCTATTGTGGTAACAGCTGTGTATATACTGCGTGTCGTGGGTATTCTGCTTTTCGGTCCGGTGAAGAACGATCATTTCCTGCACCTGAAAGATGCCAAATGGTTTGAAAAGGTGAGCACAGTTACTTTGATAGCTGCCGTTGCCGGCATTGGTATATTTCCTTTATGGCTTTCGGATATGATCTATAATAGCCTTACACCTGTTATGAATCAGTTATCCTCAATTTTTTAGTGAATCAATAATTAAAGAAACAATTCAAGAATTATGAATATAGAACAATTTCTTCTTATGAGACATGAATTAGTACTGGTCATTCTGGTATTGATACTTCTCGTATTGGAACTCGCGATAAAGGAAGAGAAAAAGAAAGCTATCATTCCCATTTCAATTATTTTGTTCCTAATAACAACGATGATCGGATTCCTGCCGGTCGAAACAACTACCTTATTTGGAGGTAGCTACTCTACCGGACCATTATCTGCCATGATGAAAAATGTGCTGAATATTGGTGTTTTCATTGTTTTTCTCCAGTCGGCCTTTTGGTTGAAAAAAGATGAGAATGAAGGCAAAATCAGCGAATTTTACATTTTGATACTTTCTACCCTAATAGGTATGAATTTTATGATCTCATCTGGCGATTTTCTGATGTTCTATCTTGGTCTTGAATTGGCTACTATTCCTATAGCCAGTTTGGCCGCTTATGAAAAATACAAAAACAAATCAGCTGAAGCCGGTATCAAGTTGATACTTTCTTCTGCACTTTCTTCCGGAATTCTATTATTCGGATTATCTATAGTTTATGGCACAACAGGTTCAATTTACTTTAGCGAGGTAGCTGCCAACTTTGGCACACAACCATTGCAGGTTCTTGGATTTATTTTCTTTGTCAGCGGTATGGGCTTCAAAATTTCACTGGTGCCTTTCCACTTGTGGACGGCCGATGTTTACGAAGGTTCACCTATTAATGTCACCTCTTATCTTTCGGTAGTATCAAAAGCTGCCGCAGTATTCATTTTCATGATCATTTTGTTCACAGTGTTCAAGACCATTACCCATATGTGGGAAAATCTCCTGTACACTCTGTCGGTGATCACTATGACCATTGGTAACTTGTTTGCACTACGTCAGAAAAATCTGAAAAGATTTCTGGCATTTTCATCTATTGCTCAGGCAGGTTTCCTCCTGATGGGTATAATGGGGGCGAGCTCCATGGGTATGACCTCGGTAATCTATTTTGCACTGATATACATCTTCTCGAATCTCGCCGCATTCGGTGTGGTTTCGGCTGTTTACGATCAATCGGGCAAAGAAGGTATGGATGATTATAATGGATTGTACAGTACCAATCCTAAATTATCATTGGTAATGATGCTAGCACTGTTCTCACTGGCTGGTATTCCTCCTGTGGCTGGTTACTTCGGAAAGTTCTTTTTATTCGCTTCAGCTGCCAGCAAAGGATACTATTGGTTGGTTTTGATAGCCGTTTTGAATGCTACCGTGTCCTTGTATTATTATCTACTTGTGGTTAAGGCTATGTTCATCAATAAGAGCGATGAGCCTATTGCTGCTTTCAAAAGTCCTTTTACCACCCGTGTGGCTTTGATCATTTGTGTATTGGGCTTATTCCTTATAGGATTTATGAGCCTGATCTACGAAAATATTCTTTCAGTTAGTTTCGGAATTTAATCTATTCAAATTATGCCTCTCAATAAAGGAAAACATATTATTGCAGAAATCGACGGGGTTCGCTGTTCTGTTGTTGAAACAGGTGCCGATACAAAGCGCATGGAGTTTCTGAAAGAAATTCTGACACTGAATAAATATGATGTTAAGGTGGTGCTGGAGGAAAAGAAAGAAGGAGTAACTAAGGATACTTATACTATTGGTGTTACCGATTTCATGTTCAATCCGGTTATTGAAGTATATAAGCGCAGGCTGATCTCAAAAACCGGGCATAAGATCACACCGGCCTATTGGCTGCAGATATCTTCTGACGAAACCGAAGCTGAAGTGACCTATTGGACTTTTTAATATTACGCAGGTTTGTGGTCTGAAAAGACAATTTATTACTAGGTGCCTATCAAAAGGCTGCATCGCAATTAAAACTTATAAATCGAGTAATTCTCGTTCTCAAATATTTTGATTAGAGATGGATTGGTATTTTCGCCTAAATACCGTTTTAGTATTATCAAAAATTTTCCACCTTTAGCTCTCACATCTTTCATGAAACCTGTATCCATAATCTGATCGTTTGTTGCGGTCCATCCTTTGCGGTGAGTAAAATAAATAGGGGTTGGATTTTCATTACTGTTTATTACTACAAGATCGTGAGGGTCAGAAAATTTATCCATTACTTTTTCGAGGCCGGCAATGGCTTGTTGCTTTTCCGTGAGAAAGAAATTATGCTGTTGGCTGAGGATACCTTCGAGCACTATAGCCAGTGTTAATATCACCCTTATTTTTTTGCTTCCTAGAGAAGCTATACCATAGCCGCATACGAGAGCCATTACCGGCACAAAAGGTATGATATAATACGAATGATGCGTAAAATAGAACCCTGCCTTAAAGATTACCATTAAAAATGCCATAAAGCCAAGCCCAAACAGCATGAGCAGCTTTCTATCCTTTTTAATTATAGCAAAAATCAATCCCAGCAAGAAACCTGCAAAGCCAGTATATTTCAGAGCATAATCATAAAAATGTGCCAAGGCATCATTTAAGTGAGTATAAATTTCTATTATTGCCTGTGATACATTCCGACCCATGAAAAAACTTAATCCATCTATGGTAGTTAGTTTTTGAACCCAATAGAAATACCAGAAAATTATGGGAATTGACATGAGTAGGGTTGCCACTGAAAAAAGTATTTTGGTTTTAAGCCATATGTCTTTTCTGAAAATTAATGGTAGCACAAAAACAAGTAAATAGCCCGCAGGAATCTTCGACAAAATGCCCAGCATTCCAAAGCTAAGATATAATATCAGATCAAGGATGCGAGGTGCTGTAGCAAGCAGATAAGTGATACCATAGTATAGACCAATAATGGTAAGCGATACAGAGAAGGTATCGGGCATGATCTTTCTGGAATAATCGAACCAAATAGATGCAAGTAAGACCAGGGTAGCATAGAATGAAACTTTTTCTGTAAAGAATTTCCTTGTCAAGTTGAAAAAATAAAAAATACCCAGGCTTGAAACCACCAAATTGATGAGCCGCCCATACCAATGAGTATAGCCAAAAATGCAGGAAACAAGATAGATGAGGTAGTTCAGAAAAGGGAACTCCATACCGGTAATGCCTGATGTATTGCCACCTACATCAATTCGTGGATATAGAATATTAGGGCTGACCTCATAGAAATTTCGTGCCACCATGGTTACTGACGTCTGTCGCCAGTTGTGCGATACCTCTAAAGGTGGATTGGTGATTCCAACCAAACGTATCAGAAGAAATAGGATGATCCAAAATCTTATATCATTTGGTAATTTCTTTATTTTATCAAAGAATCCCATATCCTGCATGTTATATTTTCATTATTTTGGATTGACCGATGCAAAAACATTTTGAAACTAAGGAAGATATTAAAGTTTATTAATTGTCCTCATTTTATTTTTATGTAAAGATATTTATTCTTTCAAAAACAGATCAAGTACTGGAGAGATTATTTTTTTATCTTACCGGTATTGCAAATACTCCATTGATAAACTGCAGCAAATCCTATACTGACAAAACAGTTGCTGCATAAATATGCTTACATTTTTTACAACTAAACCAAACGAAACTTTTTAGGTTGAAAATATTAGTTCAGCAAATTGAAAAACAAAAAATTTGCTTTGGAACTACTATTTTACAATAGTGCCATCAACAGTTAAATGCTTTGAATGGAATTGATAGCAAAAAGGAAGGTGTTTTCCCATCCTCACTGCTTTTTAAACTCCAGATATTTCTCGTCACAATCCTTAAAATAGTGATATTGGTTCTGGGCGTTGCCTTCATTTTGTATGGTAAGGGTATTATCCTTAAATAACCCGCTTACGGTTTTCGGAGGGGTGTTGCCTATAGGGCCATCGAAAGTAACATAAAGACCATCGGCCTCGGTGCTGAGTAGGGCAGTACCTTCCAGATCGAGATGTTCGCCTTTGAAGAAATATTTGTAGCTGTCATTTAATTTGGTTATAGTGAGCGCAATGTCGCAGCCTGTTTCGGGAAGTCGATAATAACCTGCTATATCGGGCTGGTTAGCCGAAGGTTTTGCATTTTGCACGGCAGTAGAATCCGTTTTGGTTGAATTGTTGTTATTTTGGTTGTTGCAAGCCACACCCACCATAAGCATGATAGCGATGATTAAGATCTTTTGAGTCATTTTTTTAGTTTTTTGTAGTGAATTAGAACCCCTGTCACCTCATTTGATGAGGGGCGACGAAATTAATCATCTTTAGCATAAGTTTCAAACTTTATTACTTTAGTAATAGAAATTAATCAAAGGATCTGTTACTTTAATAGTTTATTCCCATTTGAGAGCAGCTTGCACTGAATTGAATAAAGTAATAAAGTTAAGTTTTGGCTATGGTTATTGTTTTGTTACTAAAGTAATAAAGTTTTTTCGGTCATCTTCTTTCTTTATTGTTTCATAGTTAATCATCACAATCAATATCATCAGCGGTTCAGACATTTTACCTTCTTAATTCCCATACAATATACTCCTGATCTCCTCTTCCGTTTTTAGTTTTGCCGTATCCATGGCATCTATTGCCTGGTTAATGGCAACATAAATGATTGATTCATCATCAAAAGCCGTTTGTTTTTCTCCCGTGACTGCACGTAAAAGATTATAAACGGAATAAAAGATACATTCCACCTCATAGGGCAATTCCCAATCAGCATCCTGCAGGGAAACAATCGGGTCCCTGAACTCCAGCAAACGACCGGCTAAAAGATCCTTACTTCCAAGGATTCTGGCCAATTTACCTGAGGATGTATAGGTTTCGATATCAGTCAGAGTATCTGAGAGTATCGCTTTGTCAACCTTATGGTGCATTGCGACTATCGAATCAGTATAAGTAAGTGGGTTGTCGGCAGTATATTTATCCCAAACAGCTAGTCCTGCTTTGGCTAGCCTGATGGCTAAATCAATTATTTTGTCTTTCGGCAGACTATCGCAATATTCCTGCAGATTCATTGTTTTATAAGTTTATAACTCACCACGTCTACTTATTAAAATTCAAAATGAATCATC
>CAZNRQ010000052.1:0-11825 GCA_964574845.1 uncultured Bacteroidales bacterium | reverse complement strand
CAACTGGGAAGCGACCTTACGCGATATCGCTTGCTCACCAAAGATTATGTACAAATGATAGAAGTCGGAGGCCGCAAAATATTGCAGGTCGACCCTGCGGGCCTGGAACTGTTGGCCAAAGAAGCCGTTTCCGATCTTTCCTTTTTTCTCCGTACATCTCACCTCGAAAAGCTGGCCCACATATTGGACGATCCGGAAGCGACCGATAATGACAGGTTTGTGGCACATATCATGCTTCACAATACGGTTATTTCTGCCAAAGGCGATCTCCCCTGGTGTCAGGATACAGGAACCGCCATTGTTATAGGTAAAAAAGGCGAACAGGTATGGACAGGGGCCAAAGATGCCGAACATCTTTCCAGAGGAATATTTACAACTTACCATGATAAAAACCTTAGATATTCGCAGGTAGTTCCTTTTACCATGTTCGACGAAAAGAACAGTGGCTCGAACCTGCCCGCCCAGATTGACATTTATGCCACCGAAGGACTTTCTTACGATTTTCTGTTCATAACCAAAGGAGGCGGTTCGGCCAACAAGACCTTCCTGTATCAGCAAACCAAATCTCTGCTGAACGAAGAATCTATGGTGAAGTTTGTTAATGAAAAAATACGCGATCTGGGTACTTCGGCATGCCCACCCTATCATTTGGCTTTGGTTATTGGCGGCACATCAGCCGAGGCCAACCTCAAAACCGTAAAAGAGGCTTCGGCAGGATATCTGGATCAACTTCCTACCACAGGAAATGAAGCCGGACGTGCTTTCCGTGATATCGAATGGGAAAAGAAAATAGAACAGATCTGTCACGAATATGGAGTAGGTGCTCAATTTGGCGGAAAATACTTTGTGCACGATGTCAGGGTGATCCGTCTTCCGCGCCATGCAGCTTCCTGTCCTGTGGGGCTGGGTGTAAGCTGTAGTGCCGACAGGAATATAAAAGCCCATATAAACGAGGATGGAGTTTTCCTGGAAGAACTCGAACGAAATCCGGCTCGCTTTATGCCGGCCACCGCTCCCGAGCTTCAAAAAGCGGTTGAAATAGACCTCGATCGGCCCATCAAAGAAGTTTTGGCTGAACTGACCAAATACCCCGTCAAAACCCGACTAAGCCTTTCCGGAACACTCATTGTTGCCCGCGATATTGCTCATGCCGAAATGAAAAAGCGGGTCGATGCTGGCCTGCCTATGCCAGATTATTTCAAGGACCATCCTATTTATTACGCCGGCCCGGCAAAAACTCCCGAAGGGATGCCTTCAGGCAGTTTCGGTCCGACCACAGCCGGGCGAATGGATTCCTATGTGGACTTGTTTCAAAGCATGGGTGGCTCACTCATTATGTTGGCTAAAGGCAATCGAACCCGACAGGTGATTGATGCCTGCAAAAAATACGGTGGATTCTATTTGGGGTCCATTGGCGGACCGGCAGCCGTATTGGCAGCAGAAAATATCAAATCTGTCGAATTGGTCGACCTCGATTTTCTGGGCATGGAAGCCATACGAAAAATCAGGGTAGAAAATATGCCGGCATTCATTATAACTGATGATAAGGGAAATGATTTTTTTGATGAGTACAATAAGAAATAATTGATGAATTGCATTCATTGGCTTTGAAATAATCAATTCCCAAACATAACAGTTGAAAAATAAAAATAAATTTGTAGTTATTTTTTACAAGGAGGATATAAATGAAAAATAAAATTATTGTAGCAACCGACCTGACAACATTAGCCAATTTGGCAATAAAACAAGCCACTGCTATAGCGATTGCTTCCAAATCCAGTCTGACCTTATTACACGTGATCGACGATAAGTCTTTATCAGCAGAAGAAACCAATAAGACATTGTCTGATCTGGCTACATCAATTTCATCGCAAAACGGTATAGCTTGTGATATCTTGATTCGTGAAGGCAATATTTTTGATGTTATCCCATATGTTACCTGTGAACATGATTTTGATCTGGTGATAATCGGAACACATGGCATCAAGGGAATCAGACAAATGTTATTTGGGGCCAATATTCTTAAGCTAATCGCAAAAATCTCAATACCTGTCCTTGTAGTTCAGGAAGAATCTTCCATGATCGAAACAGTTAAAAAAATAGTTTTACCGGTAAGCAGCCACGAATCATTTACTGCTGCAATCGATGCCGTGATGTTTTTCTCAAAGGTTTTTAACCTGGAAGTCCATTTATACTCCATTCATAAACCCGGCTTTGACTGGCCGGAGCAAATGCTGACCAATATCGAAGTTGCAACACGGATGTTTGAATCAAAAGGCATCCCAATGATACGCGTTAAGGAAGATCAAAATGTATATTCTCTGGGGTATGCAAAACAGACTTTAAATTATGCCCACTCAGTAGGTGCTGATTTTATTTGTATGATGTCTGTCCCGTCAAAAGAGTACTATTATTTTGCTCCTGCCGATAAAGAAAGTATGATTCTTAATGAGTTTTATCTTCCAATCCTATGTGCCGGAGGAGGCATTTGTGAATAAAGGTCTGATTGTAATACAATGAAACCTATTTCCTCACTCAGGGTGAAGTTTTAATTAAAATCACTTTCAATATGCGCATTGTCATCCAAAGGGTAACCGAAGCATCGGTTTTAATCAGTCACAGCGAAACCCGTTGCATCGGTATGGGATTATTGATATTGCTCGGCATTGAAGATTCCGATTCTGAAGAAGACATAGAATGGCTTTGCGGGAAAATTGCACGTTTACGTATCTTTAACGACGAAAACGACATTATGAATCTTTCTGTGACTGAAATTTCTGGCCATATTATGGTCATCAGTCAGTTTACCCTGCATGCAAGTACCAAAAAGGGCAATCGTCCGTCATATATTAGGGCTAGTAAACCTGATATCGCCATTCCTCTTTACAATAAATTCATCCACACCCTCCAAGCTGAAATCAATTCACCTATAGTATGCGGCGAATTCGGTGCCTATATGCAAGTATCCCTTGTCAATGACGGCCCTGTTACGATAATTATTGATTCTAAGAATAAAGAATAACATCTAGGGACAACCTAATGCTTCCTATTCCTTTTTCTTGTCGATGATCTCAAAGTTGACAGTAATGTTCTCCCCTTTTTGGTCGACGAGTGTGAGTTTGTGCATTCCCGCCGGAGGCGAAAGACCCATTTGATGAAAATCGGAAGTAATGCCAATAAAGGTACCGTCAAGATACCAGTAGATCTTTAGTCCGTCAATATGGTGTGCAGCCTTGAAGACCACTTTTTCTCGTGTACCATTCACGTCAACCGGAATATAAATCCGGCTATTATCTTTCGGATAGATCATTTCGATTGAAAAGCCACCATTATCATGCAACATACAATCCTCACGGTAAGGCGGTAATACGTTATAAAACGGGTTTTTCATTTTATAAAAATATTCCATCACTGGAGGCAATACAAACCATTTGCGAAACACCATGGTTGACACGGGTTGGCAATCACTGTTTACTCGCCATTTACCCGTAGGGTCGAGCATGACTATCTGATGATAGGGGCAGTCGGGAGATTTGATGCCACTTTTAGAAACCCAAACCGTATCTACGTTTTCGCACATTTGGGTGGCCTTATAACCGCTTTCGCGGCAAACCCCTATTCGAACCATATCATCGTAAGGTGGGTAAAACCATCCAGAAGGTTTCAGGCTTTTGAACACTTCAAACATAATGGGTGCGGCATAAGTAAGTCCTGTCATCCCCGGGCGTCCCTCGCCATCAGAGTTCCCCACCCAAACAGCCACTACATATTTTGGGTTACAACCAATGGCCCAGGCATCACGGCTCCCATAACTGGTTCCGGTTTTCCAGGCAATCTTACCTGAAGCAAATTGCTGCCATTCGGCATCTTCGTCAGGTCGCGAGACTTCGTTCATGGCTTCGAAAGTAAACCATAGTGAGGATGCACTCAGAATAGATGACTTGTCGGTTCCAACCTCGCTTTTGGGGGTTTCTTGATAAATATATTCAGGAGAATGATAATCATACTTTGAATAACGCGAATTGAACGTTTGATAATGATTCAATGTTCGAGCCATACTGGCATAACACCCTGCCAAATCCCACAGATTTGCCTCTGCCCCACCTAAAATAATTGCCAATCCATAATGTCCCGGTGGCTTATGGAGGGTTGAAATGCCAATTTTCTTCAGCATATAATTGAAACGGTTGATTCCATAAGTTTGCAGCATTTTCACTGCAGGAACATTAAGAGATCTGGACAAGGCTTTTTTTGCTGGAACAGCTCCGTCGTAAGTCAGGCTAAAGTTTTCAGGAATAAAGCTTCCCAATTGAATAGGAATATCGGGAACAAGAGAATTGGGAAGAATCTGGCCATCGCTTAGCATGGAGGCATATAAAAAGGGTTTCAAAATACTACCCGTGCTTCTTTCTGAAGTGATGATATCTACATTGCATCCGTATTCCGGATGCTGCTGATCCGAAGTATTGCCAACATAGGCCAACACATTACCAGTCTCGACATCAAGTACCAGCGCTGCAGCATTATTTACTTTATTGGCACTATATTTTTCATAATAACGGTCGATGGTTGATTTCGTTAACTCTTGTAAATAGCCATCCAGGGTTGTCTTTACTCGTCCACCTTTATACCCGTCTTTAATGGCCCTGTCGACGATATGCAGAGACTTCTGCGGCAATGGATAGGGCTTTCCTGGTAAGGGTTCGTTAATAGCAAGCCAATATTCATCATTAGTTATGAATTTACACTTGTGAAGTTCGGCTAGCAGTTTGTTTCGTTTTGTAAATAATTTATCCTGATTTTTTCCGGGATATATGAGTGAGGGACTATTGGGCAACACGGCAAGAGTGGCCGCTTCGGCCCAGCTTAATTTATCGGGCGACTTCCCAAAATACCTCCATGATGCGGCTTCTAGGCCCACAATGTTGCCTCCGAAAGGTGCGTTAGTGGCATATAATGCCAGAATTTCTGACTTTTTATGAGTTAACTCTAGCCGAACGGCAAGAAAAGCTTCTATAATCTTTTCGAAAACAGTTCTGTTCTGTCCTTTTCTGGCTAACCGAATAACCTGCATTGTTATTGTACTTCCTCCAGAAATAATCTTTCTCGCCCTGATATCTTGTACAACCGCCCTAAATGTAGAAACCGGATTTATGCCGTTATGAAAATAAAAATATCTGTCCTCAAAAGTCATCAGGGCTTTTTCAAATTTTCCGGGAACCTTACCATTTGAAGGAAAACGCCATTGCCCATCAGCGGCTATCCTGGCCCCTATCAATAATCCGTCTTTATCTTCCACTATGGTTGAGGTGGGATCCTTAAATAAAGGAGAGGGTAAGGAAAACCAGAAAAAAAGTGTAAATCCAAAAAGGATCAAATATTTCCATTTTCCTTTTAAAAATGCCAAAATCGCTTTTTGTCCGAATTGAAACTGCAATTTTTTTCTTGTATCTACCAAAGATTTTCCCCTTAATTTTCGTTATTAAAAGTAATTATTCTTTAAACCTGTTATTATAAAAGACAAAATTTTTAATTAGAGAACTTTTTTTTAATGAGTTACGTAAAAATTTGACGATTTTATATTACCTTTGAAGTTAAAATTAACAGGAATTATTTCTGTTTTTAAGTTTAAAATTGAACCAAATGAAAACAAAAAATACTCATCCCATAATTAAGAAGATTGTTTTACTTCTAACGATGGTGTTTATATCCTCCGGAATATATGCCCAGTTAACGGTAAGCACTGCAATGACACCCCAACAATTAGTACAGAATATTTTGGTTGGTACAGGTGTAACTGTCAGCAATATTACATATACCGGAGCCGCTGGAACCATTGGAAGTTTTACGACCGGGGGAAGTCCTACAAATCTTGGGTTCTCTTCCGGTATAATTATGGCGTCAGGACTGGTAAATGGGACTCCTACAATAGGATCAGCAGCGAGTAATTTTGCAAGTACTCAAACTCTATATCCTGCAGGATCAGATCCTGATTTGCAAGTATTAATCCCGGCATCTCCTATCTATGATGCTTCAGTCCTTGAATTTGATTTTGTTCCTTTGTCAGATACAATCAAATTCCGTTATGTTTTCGGCTCAGAAGAATATCCTGAGTGGGTTAATTCCACTTTTAATGATGTTTTTGGATTTTTTGTTAACGGACCCAATCCTCTTGGGGGAAATTACACCAGTTTTAATATAGCAAAAGTGCCCTCAACTACCATTCCTGTTGCTATCAATAATGTTAATAATGGAACCGCTAATACAGGGCCCTGCACAAATTGTGCCTATTATGTGGACAATTCCTCTGGTGGAACCATAGTTTATGATGGTTTTACTACTGTTCTTACAGCCTGGTGTCTTGTTTTGCCATGCCAGCCCTATCATTTAAAACTTGCTATTGGTGATGCTGGAGATGGATCCTATGACTCTGGAGTTTTTCTTGAAGCAAACAGTTTTTCGGCTCCCACAGTTTCTATGCAAACCACATTTTCTACACCAACAGTTTCCACCTCCAATGCTGTAGAGGGGTGTAACAATGCTATTATTAATTTCAGCCTACCCAATGTTCAATCGGCTGCATTCCCTATTTCTTATGCAATAGCTGGTACGGCTACTAATGGGGTTGATTACACAACTATTCAAAACTATGTTATTATTCCTGCCGGACAAAGTTCGGTAAATCTGGTAATATCTCCTATCATTGATGGTGTAACTGAACCAACTGAAACCGTTATGCTGATTGTTCAAACCAGTATTTGCGGCGGTACAGATACCGTTATTGTCAACATATTGAACAATGACCCTTTTTCTATACAAAGCAGCAACGACACTACTATTTGCGGTGGCTCAGCATCCATTTGGGTGCAGGCAACAGGAGGAATAACCCCCTATACCTATTTATGGGATAACGGAATAGGCAATACTTCCGGGGCAACGGTTTCTCCAACCACATCGACAACCTACAACGTAACTGTAACCGATTTGTGTGGTGCTTCTGCTACTGAAAGCATTGTAATCAGTGTTGGTTCTAGTTTTGCCAATGCAGGACCCGATGTGACTCTGTGTGTGGGCGAAAGTACAACACTCACTGCCACTGGTGGTACAAATTTTCTTTGGTCGACAGGTGAAACAACCCCGTCTATAACGGTTAGTCCGACTATTACTACAACTTATGGTGTTTCGGTTACCGGCACCTGCGGATCGGTAGATTCAGTAACAGTTACGGTTAATCCTCTTCCTGATATCACGGCAACCTCAACTCCGGCTTCAGTTGTAATGGGATCTTCCAGCCAAATATGTGCTTCGGGAGGTGACACATACAACTGGTCATCCAATCCTCCTGATCCCTCTTTATTAGGTCAGATCAACAACGCTTGTGCCAATGTAACGCCCCCCAATACAACCACTTATATGGTTACCGGGATTGATACAAACGGCTGTCAAAACTCGGCTACAACTATAGTGGTTGTTATTCCTATTTATCCTGAAGTTGATTTTTGGGGAGAACCCTTATCGGGCTGTGTACCCCTTAGAGTTCAGTTTTATGATAATTCTACAAAAACTGTACCCGGTAGTACCTATTACTGGGACTTTGGCAACGGAACTTATTCTTATGACCAAAACCCTGTGGCATATTATCTGGAGGATGGGACTTATGATGTCAGATTGACTGTTTCCAATCCCGGAGGTATGGCTGCCACACTTCAAATGACAGACTACGTAGTTGCTTATCCCAACCCGATTGCTATGTTTTCAACAGCTCCGGAAAATTCAACCACCATTCTTGACCCTATATTCCATTTCTATGATTACTCTTTGGGCAGTCCAAATCAATGGTATTGGACCTTTGGCGACGGTTTTGATGACACTCAGCAAAACACACATCATAATTACTCTGACGGAGATTATTACTACCAATTTCCTTTGATGGAAGATACAGGAACCTATCTGATCACCCTTATTGTGACTACTGAACATGGCTGCCGTGATACCGCATCAAAATTCGTTCACATAGAGCCTACCTATTCCCTTCTGGTGCCAAATGCATTTACCCCCAATGGTGATGAAAAAAATCAGAACTTCTGCGTCAGTGAATTCGGAGTTCTTAGAGAAAATTATAATATGGTAATCTTCGATCGTTGGGGACAAAAGGTTTTCTATTCAACCAACATTGAAGAATGCTGGAACGGAAGAGTAAATAATTCCAACCCGGTTCCTGGCACCTATGTTTATAAGATCAACTTCCTCGACACCCAAAGGATCAAGCATCTGGTTAAGGGAACAGTAACCATCGTTAAATGATAATTAGGGTTAATTAATAATAGAGAAGGAGGCCCTGCCTCCTTTTTTTATATCTTTCTGCAGAATAAATTCTTAATTTTGCAAAAAATCTAATATTAATCGACATGACAAAGATAAAAGTAGCCATAAACGGATTTGGACGCATTGGACGTCTGACCTTTGGTGCATTACAGGCATATGAAAACATCGAAGTAGTTGCTCTGAACGATTTGACTGATGCAAAAACGCTTGCACATTTATTGAAATACGATTCGGTACACGGTCGATATCCCGGTGAGATTAGTGCTGAAGAAAACGCTATTGTTGTAAACGGAAAAAAACTCAGGGTTTATGCCGAAAAAGATCCTTCACTATTACCTTGGAAAGAACTGGGTGTGCAGGTTGTGGTAGAATCAACCGGAGTTTTTCGTTCGCGCGAAAAACTGCAAAAACATTTGGATGCTGGTGCTCAAAAAATTGTTTTAACGGTACCTGCCGATAAAAAAACAGATGTAGACCGCACCATTGTGCTGGGGGTTAACAACCAAGATTTGCAAGCCGAAGACCGCATTTTGAGCAACGCCTCCTGCACTACCAATTGCTTGGCTCCAATCGCAAAAGTTTTAAATGACAATTTTGTTATCAAAAGGGGTTTGATGAACACCATTCACTCCTATACCAACGACCAGATCATATTGGATGCGCCTCATAAAGATCTTCGTAGAGCACGCGCTGCAGCTTTATCTATAATTCCAACTAGTACCGGTGCTGCAAAAGCCATCGGTTTAGTGATTCCCGAACTTGACGGCAAACTCGACGGCTTATCGATGCGTGTTCCTACTCCCGATGGTTCGGTAGTGGATCTTACCTGCGAACTGGCTAGTGAAGTTACCAAAGAAGAGATCAATGAGGCCATTAAAAAAGCTGCAGAAGGTCCAATGAAGGGTATTCTGGAATATTGCACTGACCCTATTGTAAGTGTGGATATTGTCGGCAATCCTCACTCATCTATTTTTGATTCGAAACTTACCCAGGTAATGGGTGGAAACTTTGTAAAGGTGATATCCTGGTACGACAATGAGTTCGGCTATTCCCAACGCGTAGCACAACTTGTCTCCATGCTCGGATAAAACAACAATCTATTTCTAAGAAACCATCGGTTATTCCGATGGTTTTTTTGAACAAACTATCCCGCCCAATTTTCCCTATCTAGGCTTCGATACTGAATAGCTTCGGCCAGGTGGTGATTCTGAATGTCAGTACTGCTTTCCAGATCGGCAATAGTCCGGGCTACTTTCAAAATCCTGTCATAAGCCCTGGCCGACAGGCAAAGTTTCTCCATGGCATTTTTCAATAAAGTCAGGCCTGTTTCGTCAATGTGACAATATTTATGAAGAAGCTTTGTGTTCATTTGAGCATTGGCATAAATTCCCGGGACATCCCTAAACCTTTCTTCCTGTATCTTTCTTGCCAGAATCACTCTTTCGCGAACTGACTCGCTCTTTTCGGAAGTTTGGGCATTGCTTAATTCGCGAAAAGGAACCGGGGTCACTTCCACATGAATATCTATCCTGTCGAGCAGGGGACCGGAAACCCGGTTCAGATACTTCTGTACATTACCCGATCCGCACACACATTCTTTTTCAGGATGGTTATAATATCCGCAAGGGCAGGGATTCATGGCCGCCACTAGCATAAAGCTGGCAGGATATTCTACGGTGAATTTTGCCCTCGAGATGGTCACAACCCTGTCTTCAACCGGCTGGCGCAACACTTCGAGTACCGTTCTTTTAAATTCGGGCAGTTCGTCCAAAAATAAAACTCCGTTGTGGGCCAGAGATATCTCGCCCGGCTGAGGGAAACTACCTCCACCGACAAGGGCCACATCGCTGATGGTATGGTGAGGGGCTCTGAAGGGTCTAACAGAGATCAAAGACGTGTTTTTAGCAAGCTTCCCTGATACCGAATGTATTTTAGTGGTCTCAAGAGCTTCATGAAGATTCAAAGGGGGCAATATCGATGGCAGGCGTTTAGCAAGCATTGTTTTTCCCGAACCCGGAGGACCTATAAAAATCACATTATGGCCTCCGGAAGCAGCAATTTCCAATGCCCGTTTTATGTTCTCCTGGCCCTTTACATCCTCAAAATCGAATTCGTATTCATTAAGTCGGGTAAAAAATTCCTCGCGTGTATCTACTACAGTAGGTTCAATAAAAATATCGGCATTCAGGAAATCAACCACCTCTTTCAGGTTTGAAACGCCAATCACATCCAGATTATTAACAATGGCGGCTTCCAATGCATTTTGTTTGGGAAGTATAAAGCCTTTAAATCCTTGTTTTCTTGCCTCAATGGCAATAGGTAGTGCACCGTTAATAGGTTGAAGACTACCGTCGAGCGACAGTTCACCCATTATCACATAATTCCCTAACTCGGTTGAATTTAATTGATCTGAAGCCGCCAATATGCCGAGGGCTATGGTCAGATCATAAGCCGAGCCTTCTTTTTTGATATCAGCCGGGGCTAAATTTACCACGATTCTTCTTCCCGGAGTATATTTAAACCCGTTGTTTTTAAATGCTGCAATTATCCTGTGCTGACTTTCTTTAACAGCACTGTCGGGCAAACCAACCATAAAAAAATTCACACCGGTATCGATATTTACCTCCACAGTTACTGTAACTGCATCAATTCCTAAAATAGCACTACCATAAGTTTTTATGAGCATGGCACGAAAATTTAGATATCCGATAACAAATGTATTTTATTTCGGGGAAATAAAGAAATGTTTTTCAATAAATCTTAAATTTTGTTAAATCATTACATTTGGTCTACTTTCAAGGGATTAATTTTAAGTCACTTGAAAACACTGTGGAAAAGCTGTTTCAATCTAATTGGTTTAGTCAACGTCTCCATGGCTAATTTTGAGTAATTTCGCGCTCAATTCAAATGACCTTACATTAAACATTTTATTATGAAAAATTTTACGCTAGTCTTAATTTGCCTACTTTTCTTAGCATTACAATCTGTAAAAGCACAACAACAGGTAAACAATAGTGGTTTCGAACTCTGGGATAATCAAGGGTCGGCCAATGAAGAGCCTACCGATTGGAATTCCTTTAAAACGGCTTCAGGAACTATGGCACTTTACGCATCACAACAAATTATACAATCAACACAAAAAAGACCGGGCTCTTTAGGAAATTATTCATGTGTCATTTGGTCGAAATCAATTATCGGAATCATTGCAAATGGTAATGTGACCACTGGCCAAATCAATATGGGCAGTGCAACCCCGGCCAACTCTGCTAACTATAATGTTACTCATACAGCACAACCTGGTTTTAGCGAAGCACTAGGTAACACTCCCGATTCAATTGCGATTTGGGTGAGGTTTAAACCTGCTAATGCCGGAGGAACAGACTCGGCAAGAGTTCACGCCTGTGTTCACGACACCTATGATTTCAGAGACCCGATTGATGCCGGATCAGCACCGCATTTGGTGGCCGAAGCAACTTTAAATTTTGCTTCAACCAACAACA
>CAZNRQ010000051.1:1941-11878 GCA_964574845.1 uncultured Bacteroidales bacterium | reverse complement strand
GATAGGCAACACCGTTTCTGCCACTTCAAAAGGGGTTGGCAATCCGGTATTTATTGTGGGTTCATCCACCGGTAAAGATGGCATACATGGTGCCACCTTTGCTTCGGGCGACATCACCGAAAACTCTGCCGACGACCTTCCTTCGGTTCAGGTAGGCGATCCTTTCCAGGAAAAGCTTCTGTTGGAAGCCTCCCTCGAGCTCATCAAGACAGGAACTGTGATAGGAATGCAGGATATGGGTGCCGCCGGCATCGTATGCTCCACCTCCGAAATGTCGGCCAAGGGCAAACATGGTATGAACATCTACCTCGACAAAGTGCCTTTGCGTCAGCAGAACATGAAGCCATTCGAGATATTGCTCAGCGAATCGCAGGAGCGTATGCTCGTCATCATCAAAAAAGGAAAAGAAACAGAAGCCAAAGCCATCTTCGACAAATGGGACCTCAACTGTGTGCAGATAGGCGAAGTGATCAAAGGCGAAATGCTCAACTATCATATGAACGGCGAACTGGTGGCCCAGGTACCTGCCGATTCATTAGTATTGGGCGGTGGCGCTCCTGTTTACAAACGCGATTCGAAAGAGCCTGCCTATTATGCCAAGACAAAGAAGTTCAATATCAACTCGGTTCCCGAGCCACCGGATATGCGTCAGGTTGCTAAAATGCTGCTTGCCAATCCCAACATCTGCTCCAAACGATGGGTATGGGAACAATACGACAGCATGGTAGGCACCAAGAACATGACCACCAACCGTCCGGCAGATGCCGCCGTGGTGAATGTAAAAGGCACCGACAAGGCCCTGGTGATGACAGTGGATTGCAACGCACGCTATGTGTATGCCGATCCACGCATTGGTACCGAGATAGCTGTGGCCGAAGCTGCCCGCAACATTGCCTGCGCCGGAGGTACTCCTTTGGCCATCACCAACTGCCTGAATTTTGGCAATCCTTACAATCCTGAAGTATTCTGGCAATTCGAACATGCCATCAAAGGAATGTCGAATGCCTGCAAGAAGTTCAATACTCCGGTGACGGGCGGCAACGTGAGTTTCTACAACCAGTCGAACATAGACGGCAATGTGATCCCCATCTACCCCACCCCTGTCATTGGTATGATAGGACTGCTTGACAGCAAGGACCTGATGATGACCATGGATTTCAAAAAGAAAGGCGACACCATCTACATGCTGGGACGCTCGCACAACGACATCAATTCATCCCAATACCTCATCAATTATCATAAGGTTCCTCTTTCACCTCCGCCTTACTGCAACCTCGATCAGGAGTTCATCAACAACCATTTCCTCAACGGCATGATAGTCAACAGGCTCATCAATTCGGCCCACGATGTTTCGGAAGGCGGATTGTTCATGGCCCTATTCGAATCAGGAATGCACAACAACCTGGGATTCGACATCACCACCGATTCTGAGATACGCGAAGATGCTTTCCTCTTCGGCGAATCGCAGGGAAGAGTTGTGGTAACCGTTAGTGCCGAGAATGAGGATGATTTCATCGATTTCATTATCGACTCCAAAGCCGTTTGCACCCTGTTGGGACACGTTACCAAAGGCGATATGCGCGTGGATGATGTTTCCTACGGCAGCATCTGCGAAGCCAAAGTTATTTACGATAACGCCCTCGAAAACTACCTGAAGAACAACTTATAAAAATCACCATCTGCAACTACAAACTACTAATTGACTACTAACAAGACTCAAACAATGAAAAAGATATTCCTGTTTACTATTGCCCTTGCTATCTGGCTGGGTAGTTTTGCTCAGATACCTGCCGGGTATTATGATGCCGCTGCCGGCCTTTCCGGATTACCATTGAAAGTGGCCTTGCATAACATTATCAAGAATCATACTTCAATAACTTATACTCCGGGATTGTGGACGGCTTTTCAAACCACAGATGTAAAACCCAACGGAAAGGTTTGGGACATTTATTCCGATATTCCGGGTGGCACACCGCCTTATGAGTTTACTTTTGTGACCAATCAATGTGGCTCATATACTACTGAGGGAAATTGTTATAACCGGGAGCATTCCTTTCCTGAAAGCTGGTTTAGTGGCGCTTCTCCCATGTACAGCGACCTGTTTCATATTTATCCGACTGATGGCTGGGTAAATAACAAACGCAGCAACTATCCATACGGGGATGTAGGCACTGCATCCTGGACCTCACTCAATGGCAGCAAACTGGGAACCTGTAATGATTCAGGCTACAGTTCCACTGTTTTTGAACCCATTGACGAATACAAAGGCGACATTGCACGTTCCTATTTCTATATGGCCACACGCTATTATACAGAAGATTCAGGTTGGCCGGGTAGTCCATCGGTTTCGGGTGCAGAACCCTTACTTTGGGAAAGGAATGTTTTAATTGCCTGGGCACTTGCCGATACCGTAAGTCAAAAGGAGCGCGACCGCAACAACGCCATCTATGCCATTCAGCACAACCGCAACCCCTATATCGATCATCCTGAATGGATACTAGCCATATGGGGTCCCACAGCAGGTATCAGCACCAATGATAAATCGGAGTTTTTCAGGGTGTATCCTATTCCTGCCAAAGATCAGGTAACCATTAATGATAACATGGAGAACGAAGGAATTAATAAGGTAGAAGTATACTCTACGGCCTCCGTCCTTGTACATTCTTATACCAATTGCGGAAAGACATTTACCATTGACCTTTCGGATTATGCATCCGGTGTTTATTTCACCCGCATCTATACTGCTAATACAGTTGTGCAGAAAAAGCTGCTGGTGGTGAAATAACTACTTAGCTAATTGGTGAGCATTGTAAAGTGGATTGTTATGCAAATTCCGAAAGACAAATAACAAGACACAAATAAATACTAAATCAGAAATTACAAAACTCCAAACCGCTGGTTTGAATAATTGTGATTTGATAAAATTGGTATTTATTTGTAATTTGGTTGTTGTTATTAGGTGCATTACCCAATAATCAAACAATACCAGCATCTACTTCTTAGGAGCCTGATATTTGTTCTTCTTTTTGCTGCCACCGAAGACTGATATATTCACATAACGCTGTGGATTCAGTTTTACATCTTCCACCAGTTCGTTCATCTGCTTGGAAGCACCGTTAAGATTGTTATAGAGCGAATCGTTGTTGAGCAACATTCCCAGACTTCCTTCGCCACGGTTGATCTTGTCAATGATCTCTGAAAACGATTTCAGTGATTTATTGGCGTTCTCAATGGTGCTGGCGATCTTTGCCTTGGCCAGGGTATCGCTGATGCTTGAGAAGTTGGTAATAATATTGGTTATCTTATCATTATTCTTTTTAATATTGAGCGAGATCGATTCCACATTCCCTATGATATTGGCAAGTTTGACTCGCTGAGTCACCACCAGGGTATCTATATTATAAGTGGTATGTTCAAGGTTCTGTATGGTATAACGTATGCTTTCGAAACTTTGTGCCAGATTCTTCTGGGTGTTTTCATTGAAAATGCTTTTGATAATGACCAAAACAGAGTCGATAGAAAGCATCACTGCTTCGAACTTCTGCTTGATAGGCTGGAATTGAACGTTAACTTCTTCGCCCAAGCTGGCCTCTACATAGGTTCTCAGGGTATCTCCATCTTTTGCCAAAGTAGTTGCATTACCCACCTGAATTTCGATAGCATGAGAACCCAACAAACTGGAGCTGTATAACCTTGCTATGGAATTAGCAGGGATAACCATATCATTGTTGTTGATGACCAATTCAGTGATAATTCTGCCTGAATTATCCGGATGCAAATACATTTTCTTTACACGCCCAATCTGAAAGCCATTAACCAAAACCGGATTGGAGACAACCAACCCATCTACTTTATGATAAACCGCTATGAAAACTCGTTCCTTATTGAACAAATCCCTGCCTTTTAAAAAGTTTATGCCCCAATACAGCAAGGCAAGGGTGGCAATAAATACAACGGCTATTTTAATTTCTTTAGAGATTTTCAATTCCGGAAAATTTGTGCAAACCTACATAAATTTTACAAAAAACACAAATCAAAATTAAGTATCCGCTCATTTTAATTCGTGCCGATTTAAATTACAGACCATAAGAAGGTTATTTGCCGGCGCATAGTATTGTCCCCGCAATGGTTACTTAAAGAGATAGGTTATGGCAGTTTTCGGAGATTAATATTGCTTCATTATTAATATTGTTTTTTAGCTTTTCTTCCCCCGAATTAGTTAATTTTGTAAATCATTTCAAAACGAACATTTATAATGGTCAATTTTTTAAAATCATTACTGGGAACGAAATCAGATCGCGATATTAAATCTATCAACCCTATTGTTAAAGAGATTCACGTTGCTTACGAAACTATCTCCAAATTATCCAACGATGAGCTCAGAGCCAAGACCGGGGAGTTTCGCAACGTAATTCAGGAATACATCAAGGTGGACGAGGACGAGATAGCCCGTCTGAAAGATCAGGCCGAAAACGACGACAGTATCAGTATTGATGAAAAAGAGTCAATTTATACCGAGATCGATCAACTGGTTAAGAAATCATACGAAAAGACACAGGAAGTGCTGAACGACATACTGCCGGAAGCCTTTGCTGTGATGAAAGAAACCGCACGACGTTTCAAGGAAAACGAAAAGGTGGAAGTTACGGCTACTCAAATGGACCGCGACCTGGCAGCAAGATACGACAGCATCAACATAGTTAATGATAAGGCTGTGTATAATACTTCCTGGATGGCCGGAGGCAATATGATAAAATGGGACATGGTACATTACGATGTTCAGTTGGTAGGTGGTGTGGTACTGCATCAGGGAAAGATCTCCGAAATGGCGACAGGTGAAGGAAAAACCCTGGTAGCTACCCTACCCATGTATCTGAATGCCTTGCCCGGTAAAGGGGTACACATTGTCACAGTGAACGATTACCTAGCCCGACGCGACTCCGAATGGATGGGCATGCTGTTCCAGTTCCATGGACTTACCGTTGATTGCATCGACCGCCACGAACCCAATTCGGAAGCCAGAAAGAATGCTTACCTGGCTGACATAACCTACGGAACCAACAACGAGTTCGGTTTCGATTATCTTCGCGACAACATGACCCGTTCTCCGGAAGAACTGGTACAGAGAGTACATAATTACACCATTGTGGATGAGGTCGACTCGGTATTGATAGATGATGCCCGTACCCCTTTGATCATTTCCGGTCCTACACCCAAAGGCGAAAACCAGGAGTTCGAAGCCTTCCGTCCCAACGTACAGAGGATATACTCAGCACAGCGCAACCTGGTTACTACCATTCTTGCGGAAGCAAAACGACTTTTATCGCAGGAACCCTTAAGTTCGGAAAACGAGAAACAGGGAGGTACGCTATTGTTCCGTGCCCACCGTGGTTTGCCTAAGAACAAAGCCATCATCAAATTTCTCAGCGAGCCGGGCATGCGTGCTCTGATGCAGAAAACAGAGAATTATTACATGGCTGAGCAAAGCAAGCACATGCACCTGATAGATGATGAACTGTTTTTTGTGATTGACGAAAAGAACAATTCCGTTGACCTTACCGAAAAAGGCGTCGACCTTATAACCGCAGGTACCGACGATGAGCGTTTCTTTATCTTGCCCGATATCGGCAATGAAATTGCAGAACTGGAAAAATCCAATCTGGATGAGAACCAGCGACTCCTTAAAAAGACAGAACTGCTACAGGACTATGAGCTGAAATCGGACCGCGTTCATACAGTAACCCAACTGCTGAAAGCCTATGCCCTGTTCGAGATAGACGTGGAATACGTGGTGATGGACAACAAGATCAAGATCGTGGATGAGCAGACAGGCCGTATACTGGAAGGAAGAAGATATTCCGACGGCTTGCATCAGGCTATCGAAGCTAAGGAAAATGTTAAGATAGAAGCTGCCACCCAGACCTATGCCACCATCACTTTGCAGAACTATTTCCGTATGTATAAGAAGCTGGCCGGTATGACCGGTACTGCAGAAACGGAAGCCGGTGAGTTGTGGGACATCTATAAACTGGACGTGGTGGTGATTCCTACGAACCGTAATGTGGTCAGAAAAGACTTCGAAGACCTGGTGTATAAAACCAAACGTGAAAAATATAATGCGGTGATTGACGAGATAGCCAACCTCATCGCCAAAGGACGACCTGTACTGGTGGGAACTACTTCGGTAGAAATATCAGAGTTGCTGAGCAAGATGCTTAAGCTGCGCCGCATCAACCATAATGTACTTAATGCAAAATTGCATCAACGCGAGGCCGACATAGTTGCCGAAGCTGGTTTGGCAGGCACGGTAACCATTGCTACCAACATGGCCGGTCGTGGAACCGATATCAAGCTGGGACCGGGAGTGAAAGATGCCGGAGGTTTGGCCATCATTGGTACAGAGCGTCACGAGTCGCGTCGTGTCGATCGTCAGTTGCGTGGTCGTGCCGGACGACAGGGCGACCCGGGAACTTCACAGTTCTTTGTTTCGCTGGAAGACGACCTGATGCGCTTGTTTGGCTCGGAACGTATTGCCAAGATCATGGACCGACTGGGACTGAAAGAAGGCGAAGTGATCCAACATTCCATGATCACCAACTCTATTGAACGTGCTCAGAAGAAAGTAGAAGAAAACAACTTCGGTATTCGTAAACGATTGTTGGAATACGACGATGTGATGAACTCGCAACGCGAGGTGATCTATGCCAAACGTAAACACGGTTTGTTTGGCGATCGTCTGGCAGTGGATATTGCCAATATGTTTTATGATGTTTGCGAACACATAGTTTCGGAACATCAGGAGCAGAGAGATTTCGACAACTTTAAGCTTGACCTGCTGCGCAACTTCGGTATGGAGCCTCCTTTTACCGAAAAAGAGTTCTTCGCTTCCAATGCCGATCAGATGACAGACAAATTGTATGAACTGGCTTATGAAACCTACCGAAAGAAAGCAGAACTGATAGCTACAGAATCCTACCCTATCATTAAAGATGTTTTTGAAAACAATCCCAAACGCTACGAAAACATTGCCATTCCTATTACCGATGGTATTAAGACTTTACAGGCCATTGCCAACCTGAAGAAATCGTACGATAACAAAGGAAAAGACGTTACCCTGGCCATAGAGAAAGGTATTTCGCTTGCCATCATCGATGATGCATGGAAGGATCATTTGCGCGAAATGGACGACCTGAAACAATCCGTACAGAGTGCTACCTACGAACAAAAAGATCCTCTGTTGATCTACAAATTCGAATCATTCGGTTTGTTCAAGAAAATGGTGCAGAAGATCAATAAAGACATAGTTTCTTTCCTCGAAAAAGGCAATCTGCCTTTCCGTTCGATGAAACATGTGCAGGAAGCCAGACAAACCAAGACCGATATGAGCAAGCTGAAGGTTGGCCGCGACGAAGGTATGGAACAAGCCCGCAACCAACGCACCAGCGAAGTGGAAAGAACCCAGCCGGTGAAAGTGGAAAAGAAAGTAGGCCGAAACGACCTTTGCCCTTGCGGAAGCGGAAAGAAATATAAGAACTGTCACGGGACGGGAGAATAGGAGGAAGTTCGAAGTGCGAAGTTCGGAGTGCGGAGTTAATGTTCAATGCTCAACATACAATGCTCAATTTTCAAGTACTTTAGGCAATTTAGCTCACTTTAGGCAATTTAGGCACTTCATGATAAATATTAAAAATAAACTACCCATTCATAATGGATAAACTAATTGTAATCACCGGAGCGGCAGGTTTTATAGGCAGTTGCCTGGTTGCCAAATTGAATAACAAAGGTGTGAAGAACCTGGTGCTGGTGGATGATTTTAATAAAGGCTACAAACTGATCAATATTCAAAACAAAGCCTACCACAGCCGCGTGCAAAGGGAAGTATTCTTCGAATGGCTGAAAGAAAATCATGAGGCCGTAGAGTTTATTTTTCACCTGGGCGCCCGCACCGATACCACTGAGTTTGACCGTTCTATTTTCGACGAACTCAATCTGAATTACAGCAAATCGGTATGGCAACTTTGCACCCAATATGAGATACCTTTGGTCTATGCTTCTTCGGCAGCCACTTATGGCTTGGGCGAACTGGGCTACGACGACGACGAAAAACTCATTCCCCAACTGAAACCTCTGAACCCTTACGGAGAATCGAAAAACGATTTCGACAAGTGGGTGCTCACACAAACCACCACCCCTCCTTTTTGGGCCGGTCTGAAGTTCTTTAACGTGTACGGACCCAACGAATATCATAAGGGCCGCATGGCTTCGGTTATTTTCCATGCTTTTCATAAGATAGAAGAAACCGGCCAAATGCAACTGTTTCGTTCGCACAAAGAAGGCATAGCCGACGGACACCAGAAACGCGATTTTGTGTATGTGAAAGATGTGGTGAAGGTTTGCCTCTTCTTTTATCTCAACCAGAAACATTCGGGCATTTATAACCTGGGCACAGGCGAGGCCCGTACTTTTCTCGATCTGGTGAGCAATACTTTTCTGGCCATGCGACTGGAACCCAAGATAGAATTTATAGACACCCCTTTGGATATACGCGACAAGTACCAGTATTTTACCGAGGCCAATATGGCCAAACTACATGCTATAGGCTACGATCTGGAATTTGCCTCTCTGGAAGAAGGCATAGACGACTACGTGGAATCTTATCTGATGAATAAGCAGTATTTTTAGGAGAGAAGAACGTAAGCATATCACAATATTATCAAGTTTGCCGTGTCTTTCTGCCAATGAAAGGAAGCGCTTGTTATGGTAATGATATTTTTATTCTTTTAATTTATTGATTAAGACAAATTCATTTATTTTATTCTCAAACAATTTTACATTTCGTGTAAGATCTCCAAAAATTTCTGCTTGAGTTCTAGGATGGTACAATGAGATAATGTAAATGTTACCAAACTCTATGAACACTGAAATTGATCTACCTTTCCATGGAGATTTTCGTTTAATAAAATAATAGTCAGCTCGAAATGCTTTAATATAATTTATGCTGTTTTCTTCCAAAATATCCCATTTGTAAAACTCAAATACTTTCTTAGCTGCTATATAAGCTTGTCTGTTGTCTGCAAAATGATATTGAACCTTTTTTAATTTCAGACTCTTTTTACCTAAATAAAATATAATAAACAATGCAAAAAATAAACATGGAGCAGCCATGAACAATCCAAATGCATCACCAATATCAAAATAAATATACAAACAACAAAAGAATAAGAATAAAGCAGGAAAGACCATTGTATAGTGTTCAATTATCCTTCTAAGATTTGTCAATGGAATTCTTTTTTCTTGCAATATTCTATTTATCTGCTCAGGGTCCACTTATTTTAAATTTATTGTCTAATATTGATTGTTGTCTAATTATGGTTCTTCATTACCCATAACTATTCGCTTGCTGCCAGTCCATTTATCCCGTAGGTCCGAAGGACTCCTATGGAGCATCCCTATGGGACAAACGCTTAATGACGACAACAAATATACAATTTTTCATAAACCATTTATATCCCAAATCTAAAATCAAAAATCAAAAATCTCAAATCAAAAATCTAAAATCTCAAACTCCCTCCCATACACAAAATTAACAATCACCTGTGGGAACATATTTACAGGTATGTTGAAAATTGGGATTTATGGATTTTTTCTTGAAGACACTGTCGATAATTACCTTGTAAAGTACTGACAACTAGAATTAAACAATTTTGTCGGGTGAAAAAAGCAGACGATGGTTCTATCTACCAATTTTATGGTTGTATAAAATGACTTTATGGTTGTATAAAATGACTTTATGGTTGTATAAAATGATTTTATGGTTGTATAAAATGACTTTATGGTTGCATAAAATGACTTTATGGTTGTATAAAATGACTTTATGGTTGCATAAAATGACTTTATGGTTGTATAAAATGATTTTATGGTTGTATAAAATGACTTT